>NZ_CAXBGE010000010.1:0-142368 GCF_963975345.1 uncultured Maricaulis sp.
CGGGGTGGAGACAGCCCGAGAAAACTGCACGTGTGGGACGTCTCGGATGTCACACCTAAATCATACGCGTTACCCGGCATTCGCCGGCGTCCCACACCCTCCCATCCCTCCAGCGGCAAGCCGCGTGGAGATTTTGGTGCGGGTGGCAGCCGCCAATCCGTCACAACCGCCATCCCCACGTGACGCCACCGCCGCGCGCGACTAAGTTGCCGCGCTTGTAAGGTTCGAGTGCGGCCATGACTGGCCCCGTCTGGAGTTGCTCACATGAATGCGGTTATTCGGTCCACCGGCCTGTGGGTCCCCCAAGACACAATCTCGAATGAAGAGCTGGTCGAGTGCTATAACAGGCACGTCGAGCTTTATAATGCCGAGCATTCCGACGCGATCAAACGCGGCGCGGTAGAGCCGAAAAACCCATCCTCATCCGGCTTCATCGAAAAAGCCTCCGGCATCAAGTCGCGCTATTCGATCGACAAGGCGGGCGTGCTCGACGTCGACCGCATGCGTCCACGCGTCGCGCCGCGCCCGAATGATGAGATTTCCATGATGGCCGAAAGCGGCGTCGCCGCCGCCCGCCAAGCCTTGTCGAATGCCGGTCGCGATGCGGCCGATGTCGATGCGGTGATCTGCGCCGGCACTGCGATGCAGCGCACTTATCCGTGCATGGCAATCGAGATCCAGGACGCGCTGGGCATTGAGGGCTTTGCCTTCGACATGACCGTCGCCTGTTCCTCGGGCACATTCGCCATCATCAATGCCGTCAACATGATCAAGAGCGGCATGGCCAAATCAGTGCTGGTGGTCTGTCCGGAACTGACGACGGCGCAACTCAATTTCCGTGACCGCGACAGTCATTTCATCTTCGGCGATGTCGCTGTGGCGATGCTGATCGAGGCGGAGGATGTCGCCAATGGCGATGGCTGGCGCATTCTCGGCACCCGTATGATGACGAAATTCTCCAATAATATCCGCTCGAATTTCGGCTTCATGAATGCCTGCGAAGTGCCCGAACCGGCCTTTGAAGACCGCTATTTCGTGCAGGAGGGCCGCAAGGTTTACAAGGAAGTCTGCCCGATGGTCGCCGAGATGATCCTCGAGGACCTTGCCGCGATCGATCTGGCGCCGGCCGACATGAAACGGCTCTGGCTGCACCAGGCCAATATCAACATGAATATGATGGTCGCGCGCAAAGTGCTCGGCCGCGATGCCGAGCTGGAGGAAGCCCCGGTCATTCTCGACGAATTCGCCAATACCGCAGGCGCCGGCTCACTGGTCGCCTTCCACCGCCATCATGACGGCTTCACCGCCGGCGAGAAGGGCTTGATCTGCTCCTTCGGCGCCGGCTATTCAGCCGGAACTGTGTTCGTCGAAAAGCTCTAGGCGACGGATTCGCCGTGCAATGTGGTGTCGAGGCCGTTGATCTCGTCCTCTTCACCGACGCGCAGCGTCATGAATTTCGACAGCCCGAACAGGATCGCCCAACTCATCGCGCCGCAATACAGCGCCGCCGCCAAGGCGCCCCAGCTCTGAGTGAAGACCTGCATCGCATTGCCCTCGATCGCACCCGGCGCGCCGCCGATCGCCTCAGAGGCAAACACGCCGGTGAGGATGGCTCCAATCAGTCCACCAACGCCGTGCAGGCCGAAGGCGTCGAGCGTATCGTCCCACTGGCCCCAGCGCTTCAGCGAGGTGACGCCCCAATAGGCCCCCGCCGCACCGGCACCGCCGATGATGAAGGCTGCCCAGGCCGGCACGAAACCCGCAGCCGGGGTGATTGCAACCAGACCGGCAATTGCCCCTGAGGCGGCGCCGAGCACGCTGGCCTTGCCGCGTCGCAGCCACTCAATTCCAATCCAGGTGAGCAGCGCTGTCGCCGCCGCAAGTTGCGTCGTGACGACGGCGTGCGCCGCCGCACCATTGGCCGCCAGGGCAGAGCCACCATTGAAGCCAAACCACCCGACCCAGAGCAGGCCGGCACCGACCACCGTGAGCACCAGGTTGTCCGGCATCATCTGTGCGCCGGGATATCCGCGGCGCGGGCCGAGAAATTTCGCCAGCACCAGACCGGCGACACCGGCATTGATGTGAACCACCGCGCCGCCAGCGAAATCGAGCACGCCGGCTTCGGCGAGGAAACCGCCGCCCCAGACCCAGTGGCAGATCGGCGCGTAGACCAGGATCAACCAGATTGAGGCAAAGATCATGAAGGCAGAAAACCGGATCCGCTCAACGGCCGCACCGGCAATAATCGCGACGGTGATGATGGCGAAGGTGAGCTGGAAGATGAAGAACAGGTTTTCCGGCAAATCGCCCGCCATGGTCTCCGGCATGATGCCGCTCAGGCCAATCCGACTGAAGCCACCGACAAAGGCATTGAGCCCGCCGCCATCGGAGAAGGCCAGGCTATAGGCGATCAGGGCCCACAACACCGTCACCGCCGCCGTCGCGCCAAGGCTCTGCATCAGGGTCGAGAGCACATTCTTGCGCCGCACCATGCCGCCATAAAACAGGGCGAGTCCGGGAATTGTCATCATCAGGACCAAGGCGGTCGCGGTCAGTATCCACGCGATATTACCTGTGTCGATGCCAGCGTCTTCCATCGCGCCTCTCCAGAATGTTGCAGCGCATCATTGCTAGGCAAGCACAGGCGAGCTTGTCGATATCAAGACAAAATTTTTCTGCATTTCAGCTGTTCACGCCGCATGATGGTGCAGACATGCCCGATTGAGTGGCATTGACACACATTTCTGCCACGGTGCAGCGCCGCATTGATTAGACGCGTCCATGTATTAGGTTGGAAAGATGGATAGCAGGGATGAGGTCGGGATCGTGCAGACCAGCATTATTCGTTCTACCGGATTCTGGGCCCCGCCCGACGTCATCACCAATGCTGAGTTGGTGACAAGCTATAATGCCTATGCGGCGCGCTTCAACGCCGACAATGCCGAGGCCATCACTGCCGGCGAGATCGAGGCCGTCCCCCTATCCAGCGCCGAATTCATCTCACACGCCTCGGGCATAGAACGCCGGCATGTGTTCGAAAAATCAGGCATTCTCGACATCGACACTCTCGTGCCGCGCATCCCGCCGCGTGGATTCGATGACATTTCCGTACAAGCCGAATTTGCCATGCGTGCCGTCCGGCCCGCCTTGGAAAAGGCCGGCGTGGATGGCTCGGAGATCGATGGCGTCATCGTCGCCTCCTCGGCGCAGCAACGCAATTTCCCCGGCCTGTCCTGTGAGATCCAGAATCTGATCGGCGCGTCCGGCTGGTCCTTCGATCTGACGATGGCCTGCTCTTCGGCGCTGTACGGGCTCAATATCGCCAATGCGATGATCCGCTCCGGCCAAGCCAAGCGCATCCTGGTCTGCTCGCCGGAAATCATGACCTGCATCAATGTCCACTCACGCCGCGATGTGCATTTCATTTTCGGCGATGCCGCCTCTGCCATGCTGGTCGAGGCCGATGACGGCACGCCGGGCGGCTGGGAGGTGTTGGGCACCCACACCCAGAACAAATTCTCTAACCATTTGCGCTCCGATTACGGCTTCATCAATATCGCCGAGTGGACCGTCGATCCGGAGTTCAAGCCCGGTCTCGATCAGGACGGGCACCGCGTGTTCAAGGACGTCGTCTCCTTCGCCCCGATCGTGGCCCGCGATCTGATGGCGCAGCTGGAGCTGGAACCGGAGGCGGTCCGCCGCGCCTGGCTGCACCAGGCCAATATCCGCATGGTCGATCTGATCGCCAAACGCATTCTCGGCCGTGATCGTACAGAAGAGAATGCGCCCTCCATCCTCGAGGAATACGGCAATACCTCGTCCTCGAGCGTGGTGATGAATTTCGAGATGAATTCCGACGATATGAAGCCGGGCGAAACCGGCATTATGTGCGCCTATGGCGCCGGCTATGGCGTCGGTGCTGCGGCGATAAGGAAACGCTGATGCGCCAATTTTTCGCCCTCGCTGCCGCCGCAGGCCTGATCGCCTGCTCACCGCCTGAAACCGAGGCCCCGGCCGAGCGCGATGCGCCGGTCATCCCGGTCACCATGACCGAAACGGCCCCGGTTGCCGCCGACGAGGAAGAGGCCGGTCTTCCGGGTACCGACATCCACATTTTCGCGCTGAGCTGGCTCGATGGCCGTCCTGTGATCGGCGCCGCCTCTGGCGGGGTGATCCGGCCCGGCTATGACAATCAGCCTTTCTTCACGCCCGATGGCGGCGGCCTGCTCTACACCGCTGGCGACGAGACAGGCGAAACCGATATCTGGCACCTTGATCTGGCCAGCGGCGAGACCGCACCCATCACCCGCACGCCGGGCGAAAGCGAATACTCGCCACGCGTTCCGCCGGGTGAGGCGGCACTGTCCTACATTTACCAGCCACCCGGCGGCTATGCCGGCAATGCCTATCTCGCCAATGCGGATAATTCAGACCGCCATGCCGCCGAAGACTTGGCACCGGTCGGTTACTATCTGTTCAGCGGCGATATGCGTCAGGTCGTCACTTTCGCACTCGGCGAACCCAATTCGCTGCAGCTGATCGACCGGATGATGGATCCGCAAGAGCCAGTGCATGTCGCCGACAATCCCGGCCGCTCCTTCGCACGCACCCAGACCGGCGACGGTGCCTGGGTCACGTTGGAACGTGGGGATGGCGGCTATGCCGTCCACCGGCTGGATTTCGCCTCGGGCACCCTGCGCGATGGCTTCGATCTGCCCGGCGACAGCCAGGATTTCGCCAGCCTTGCCAGCCCGATGTCCGGCATGTTCGTCTTCGACGGGTTTTTCACGTCATCCAATGGCACGCTGTATTACGGCACAGTCTCGTCCGACCCATCCGCAACGACGCTTTCGCCCGCCTGGTTGGAAATTGCCGACCTTGGGGCGCTCGGTCTGTCGGATGTGACCCGCATCGCCGTCAGCCGGAATGCCGACCAGATCGCCTTTGTCACGGCTGAATAGAACGGCCTTCTAAAGGGAGGTCGCTTCGGTGATCTTATAAGTTAGATCATCGCCATCAGCTTCATGGATGGTGAGGTAGTCGCCGATCCGCATCGAATGGTCGCCAAGACGGTAGACCGGCTCGTCGGGGCCTTCCTCCTCCTCGTCATAACGGAAGAACCAGCGCGTCGCGCGGTGGGAGAGCCAGCCATCGGCGGCCTCGGTCGCGTCCGGCGAAAACCGGTTGACCGTGCAGGCCTCCTTGTTGGCGCGCCAAAGCTCGACGTCGAGTTTGCCGTCTGCATCGAGCGGAGCAATGACAACATAGCCATGATGATCGTCTCCATCGGGAAAGCCGGCATCCGGATTGCGCCCGAGGCGCATGACAACACGTGTAAGCGACATGGAATTCTCCCTTTATCCACCGCCATGCCATCCTGTAACCGGTCATGGGTCAATGCCCGCACGACTCATTTGGTTGTGACATGAGAGCGCATGCAGCTGTGGACGAATTTGCCACGAGAGTGGCGAAGCCACGGTCGGTCTGCTATTTCCGCAGCCCGCCGTGCCAAGAGGTCCCGACAATGCCGCCAGCCGCCAAGACCAAAAAGAAAGAGCCGCGCGCCTGGCAGCGCATGATTTCCGGGCGCCGGCTGGACCTGCTCGAGCCCTCACCCTTTGATGTCGAGATCGAGGATATCGCCCACGGTCTCGCCCGCGTTGCACGCTGGAATGGCCAGACGAAGGGCGATCACGCCTTCTCCGTCGCCGAGCACAGCGTCGTCGTGTTGGAGATTGTTGATCGCCTCTATCCGGGCCTCGATCACAAATGGCGCCTCGCCGCCCTGCTGCATGATAGCGCGGAATATGTGATCGGCGACATGATCAGCCCGTTCAAGGCGGCGCTGGGTGTCAATTACCGCGATTTCGAAGACCGGCTGGAAGCCGCGATCCACCTGCGTTTCGGCTTGCCGCCGAAGGCTCCGGCCGAGATCAAACGCAAGATCAAGCGTGCCGACATCATCTGCGCCTATTTCGAAGCGACTCAAATCGCCGGTTTCTCGCATGATGAATCCGTGAAATTCTTCTGCCGTCCGCCCGCTGGCCTGGAGATCGCCATCAAACCCCTGCCCGTCAAACAGGCCCAGATCCTTTTCCTCGACCGGTTCGAGACCGTGTTGTCGCAGCTCGAGACACGCTGATGCCGACGGCCGGGCAATCGATTGTTGTCGGCCTCAACGCGGTGATCCTCGCCGCCGATCCGGATCAGCCGCAAGTACTGATCGTGCCGCAAAAGGACAGCGATGTCGCTTTGCCCTTCGGCCCGTTTAACCCGGCCGAAGATCGCACATTCGAAATCGGCTTGCGGCGCTGGGTTGCCGAACAGGCCCGCTTCCAGCTCGGTTATGTCGAACAGCTCTACACCTTTGGTGATCGCGGCCGCGAGGCGCCGGTTGCGGCGATGTCAGGCCAGGAGAATTCGCGCATCATCTCGGTTGGTTATCTCGGCCTCACCCCGGTTGCAGCCCCGCCACCTGAAGGCGGCGGCCAATGGCGTGACTGGTACCGCTTCTTCCCCTGGGAAGACTGGCGCAATGGCAAGCCGGACATGATCGATTCCGAGATCGTCCCCCGCTTGCGGGCCTGGGCCGACGAAGCCGGGGCGCCCGGTGGCCGCGCATCGCGCCATGACCGGCTCAAACATGCTTTCGGCCTCGATGACGCCAACTGGAATGAACAACATGCGCTCGACCGCTTCGAACTGCTCTACGAGGCGGGGCTGGTCGATGAAGCGGCGCGCGATGGCCAGACCGAGGGGCCGCCGCCAGGACCCAAATTGGGGCAGCCGATGGCATCCGATCATCGCCGCATCCTCGCGACCGCTATTATGCGGCTGCGCGGCAAGGTGCGCTATCGCCCGATCGTGTTCGAATTAATGCCCGAATTCTTCACGCTCTCGGCGCTGCAACAGGTTGTCGAAGGCATTGTCGGCTATCGCCTGCACAAGCAGAACTTCCGGCGCGCCCTGGACCGGACCGGGTTTGTCGAGGGCACGGGCCGGATGGAAGTCAAGACCGGCGGACGCCCGGCTGAACTGTTCCGCTATCGCCGCATTGCGCTGGCCGGCCAGCCCTCGCTGGGCCTGGCAACGCCGCGGCTTTGAATAATATGTCCGGGCCGGCCAGTCCCAGGCCCTATACCTACAACCCGCCACCCGCCGGCCCGCTGCCTATCCTGCATGTCGATGACCACATCCTGGTGCTCGACAAGCCGGCCGGCCTGCTGACCGTGGCCGGCAATACGCCCCAGCTTGCCGACTGTCTCGAGGCCAGGGTCTTGGCCGAATACCCCGGCGCGACCATGATCCACCGGCTCGACAAGGATACGTCGGGCATCATCGTGCTGGCACTCAATGCGAGGGCCCACGCCCATATTGGCAAGCAGTTCGAGAAGCGCATGACGCGCAAATCCTACATGGCGCTGGTCTGGGGACAGATGGCGCAAGCGTCGGGCCGCGTCGACCAACCGATGAAATCCGACTGGCCCAACCGCCCGAAACAGCATGTCGATCCGGTGAATGGCCGCCCGGCGATTACCGACTGGCTCGTGCTGGAAACCGGCACTGACCGCACACGGGTCCAGCTTGCGCCGCTGACAGGACGGACGCATCAATTACGTGTCCACATGGCCTGGCTCGGCCATCCGGTGCTGGGCGATAATCTCTACGCGCCGGAGGAGGCCCTGACCGCCAGCGACCGGCTTTGCCTGCATGCCGAAACGCTGGAATTCCGCCATCCAGATGGCGGCGAACCGGTCAGCTTTCGCAGCCCGGCACCCTTCTAGCTCTCCCCGCCCGATCCCGGCAACGCACCCACTTAATCCCCGGGCAAGCTTCGCGCCCTTACAATCACAGTCCATCCAGCGGGAGTTCGCCATGCGCGCGTCATATCTGATTGCATCCAGCTTCATTCTTCTTGCAGGCGTCAGCGCTGCGGTCTGGGCCCAGGACACGGTCAATCCACAGGTCACCGATGCGGGGACCCAGGCCAATGTCGAAGAACTCGGCGATGCCCCCGCCCTGTCGGAGGGCGATCTCTACCAAGCGGAAAGCCAGGCGCTCAGCAATGCGGCGCACAATGCGACGGTCTCACAGCAGCAGACGAATGTAACCGCCCAGGCCGCGACCACGATGGGCGTGCCGACGCTGGAATCGGTCGACACAGAATCCACCGGGACGGCAACCGAGGAGATGTTCGGCTCTGCGCCCAACTAGTGCCGCGCCGACCCATCATTCGCTATTCCCTTGCCATGTGCTCAGTGTGAGCATATAAACACACCCTAGATAGGCTCATTTAGAGCAAAAGGTGATTTCAACAGACTGGAATCGCCCTTTATCAGGCCTCTGAAATGCTCATTTCGAGCAAAAGTGAGTGATGATGGAAATTCTTGATTTCACCCAAAGCCGCGACCGCCAGACTGGCAGTGACGGCTTCAGCCCGGCGATCAGCGATCGCCCTGCCCTGCCCTATACGGCAGAGGTCAAGGCCGCGACGGATCATCTTTATGAGCGTGTGAAAAACTTCGTCTCACCGCTGGAATGGCCGGCCAAGGCGCCGCTGATCCATGCGATCAACCAGCTGAAAAAAGAGAAGAAAGCCGTCATCCTGGCGCACAACTACATGACCGCCGACATCTTCCATTGCGTTGGCGATTTGATGGGCGACAGCCTGTCGCTGGCCCGAATGGCCGCGACCAGCGATGCCGAAATCATTGTCCAAGCCGGCGTCCACTTCATGGCCGAGACCGCCAAGATCATGGCGCCGAACAAAAAGGTTCTGATCCCCGATACGGAGGCTGGCTGTTCGCTCGCGGCCTCGATCACTGGCGAAGATGTGCGCCGGATCCGCGCCGCCTATCCCGGCGTTCCGATCGTCACCTATGTCAACACCTCCGCCGAAGTGAAGGCCGAGTGCGATATCTGCTGCACCTCGTCGAACGCCGTCCAGGTCGTCGAAAGCCTCGGCTCCGACACCGTCATCCTGCTGCCCGACGAATACCTGGCCAAGAATGTCGCGGCCCAGACCGATATCCGCATCCTGACCTGGAAGGGCTCGTGCGAAGTGCACGTGAAATTCACCGCCGAGGACGTGCAGGATCTGCGCGACGCCCATCCGGGCATCGTCATCATCACCCATCCGGAAAGCCCGCTGGAAGTGGTTCAGGCCGCTGACTTCGCTGGCTCAACGGCGGCGATGGCCGACTGGGCCAAGAAGAGCGGCGCCAAACAGGCCGTGCTGCTGACCGAGTGTTCGATGTCTGACAATGTCGCCATCGACGTGCCGGAAATCGAATTCATCCGCCCGTGCAATCTCTGCCCGCACATGAAGCGGATCACGCTGGAAAACATCTATGATGCCCTGCGTCTGGAACAGCATGAGATCCACACCGACCCACAGATCGCACCCCGCGCCCGCGCCGCCGTCCAGGCCATGCTCGACCTGCCCAGCCCGAAGACCCCGGCCCATTTCGACCCGGCCAAGCCGGCCAAATTCGTCGAGATTGTCTCGGTCTAGACGATGACCCGCCCCGTCCTCATCATCGGCGCCGGCATTGCCGGTCTCTGGGCCGCGCTGAAACTCGCACCGCGCCAAGTGATTTTGCTGACGGGTTCGCCGCTCGGTGAAGGTGCCGCGTCTGGCTGGGCCCAGGGCGGGGTTTCTGCGGCGCTGGCAGATGATGATACGCCGGCCTTGCACGCCCACGACACGATCGCGGCCGGTGCCGGTCTGGTCGATGCCGAGGCCGCCCAAGCGCTGGCCGCTGGCGCCGCCAAGCAGGTGCGCGAGCTGGCAGCGCTGGGCGCGCCGTTCGAACGCGAAGGTGACGCCTGGTCCCTCTCCCGCGAGGCCGCCCATTCACGCCACCGCGTCGCCCGTGTGACCGGCGACGGGGCTGGCGCCGCGATCATGCAGACCTTGATCGCCGCCGTGCGGGCCGCCGGGCATGTCGAGATCCGCGATGGCTGGGCAGCGGCGGGCTTGATCCCCGGCGAGGATGGTGATTGTGCCGGTGCGATCGCGCGCTCCCCCACGGGCGAAACGGTTGAAATCCAGGCCGATGAGACCATCCTCGCCATGGGCGGGGCTGGCGGTCTGTTCGCGCTGACCACGACGCCTGCCGGGGCTCAGGGCCAGGCGATGGCGATGGCCGCGCGGCTCGGTGCCGAAATCCAGGACCCGGAATTCATCCAATTCCACCCGACCGCGCTCAATGCGGGCCTCGACCCGGCGCCCTTGTGCACCGAAGCCCTGCGCGGCGAGGGGGCGATCCTGATCGACCGCTCTGGTCACCGATTCATGAAGGCGATTCATGACGATGCCGAGCTGGCGCCGCGCGATGTCGTGGCCCGTGCGGTACACCGCCAGAACCTTGCTGGAAAACAGGCATTACTTGACTGCAGGACTGCTATTGGTGAGGCCTTCCCCTCTCGTTTCCCTGCTGTTTTCGCCGCCTGTATGAGCGCCGGCGTCGATCCACGCACCCAGCCCATCCCGGTCGCGCCGACGGCGCATTATCACATGGGCGGCGTCGCGACCAATATTGATGGACGCACCTCGATCGCCGGCCTTTGGGCGATCGGCGAATGCGCCTCGAGCGGACTGCATGGGGCCAACCGCCTCGCCTCCAATTCACTAGCCGAGGGTCTGGTGAGTGCCGCGCGCGTGGCCGACGTGCTGAAAAAGGCTCCGCTCCGTCTCGCTGCGAGAGACACCGCCCCCAGTGCCCGTCGAGGCGTTATCCCGCCTGCTCTGCCGCCGCTGGCCCTGACCCGTTTGCGTCAGGCGATGAGCCGGCATTGCGGCGTCGAGCGCACCGGTGCCGGGCTGACGGAACTCGCTGGCCTGATCGACGACATGATCGCACGTCATGGCGAGGCCGATGCGCTGATCGCGGCGCGTTTCATCACCGCGGGCGCGCTGGCCCGCAATGAGAGCCGCGGCGGCCATTTCCGCAGTGATTTCCCGCAGACCAATGCTCTCGCCCGGCATACCCGCCTGTCGCTGGCCGATCTGGCCGGCACAACAGCCGACGCGCTCGCCCACACCATGCCCGCCGAATAGGACACGCCATGCCCGTTTCGCCGCTATCCGATTTCATCGTCAAGGATGCCGTCACCCGCGCCTTGGCCGAAGACCAGGGCGGACGTGGCGATATCACCTCGCTGGCCTGCATCCCGGCCGGGCAGGAGGCCAAATTCTACTTCAAGGCCCGTGATGCCGGCGTGTTGTGTGGCCTGCAGCCAGCCGTCGAGGCGATCTGGCAAATGGATCCCGACGCGATGATCAAGCTCCACATGGCCGATGGCGATGCTGTCGCGCCCGGCGACATCATCGCCACCGTCAATGGCCAAGCCCGCGCCTTGCTGGCGGCGGAACGGATCGCACTCAATTTCCTCGGCCGGATGAGCGGCATCGCCACCTTCACCCGCCGCTATGTCGACGCCGTTGAAGGCACCAAAGCCCGCATCGCCCACACCCGCAAGACCACACCAGGACTGCGCGCCTTCGAACTCCAGGCCGTCCAGGCTGGCGGTGGCGCATTGCACCGTTTCGGGCTCGATGACGCCATCCTGATCAAGGACAATCACGTCGCCGTCTGCATCAGTGTCGGCGCCGCCGTCCGCGCCGCCCGTCAACATGCCGGCCACATGACCCGCATTGCCGTCGAAGTTGACCGGCTGGATCAACTCGGCGAAGCCATCGAGGCCGGCGCCGAGAGCGTCCTGCTCGACAATTTCTCACTGGCCGATCTGCGATCCGCCGTTGCCCAAGCCGGCGGCAAGGTGACGCTGGAAGCTTCCGGCGGCGTCAATCTCGACACCGTGTCGGGGATTGCCGCGACCGGGGTCGATGTGATCTCGGTTGGCGCACTGACCCACTCGGCACCGAATTTCGACATCGGGCTTGACTGGGACTGATCCCGGCCCGACACGCGCTTAACTCAGGGAAGGATACCAGCATGTTCAATCACATCATGGTCGGTGCCAACGACATCGAAAAGTCCAAGACTTTCTATGACGCCTTGCTCGCCACGCTGGGAGCAGGCGAGGCTATCCGCAATGTCTCGGCGACCGGGCATGTCCGCTATTTCTACCGGCATGACGGCAATACATTCGGCATCACCGAGCCGATCAATGGCGAGCCTGCGAGCTGCGCCAATGGCGCCACCATCGGCTTCAAATGCGACAGCCCTGAGCAGGTCAAAACCTTCCACGATGCCGGCGTCGCCCATGGCGGCACCTCGATCGAGGACGCGCCCGGCCCGCGCACCAGCAGTGTGGGCGTGATGCACCTCTCCTATGTCCGCGATCCGGACGGCAACAAGTTGTGCGCGCTTTATCGGGAAAAATAGGCACGGCTTGGACGGTCTGCGGGGCGGGTGATCCCGCCCCTACCCGCCGCGACGCACTACCATCATGGAATAGCGACCGGTTTCCCAGCTAACGCCTTCGTCACGGGAAATCTCGGAATACATCCGGAAACTGTCGGCGGTGATGTCGGTATAGGTCTCGCGATTCAGCATCGGGCCCTCGGCGTCAATGCCCTCAATGGTAACGACCATCGCCTCATCGCTGCGCAGCGCCGTCGTCGGGCGCCAGCCATTGGGCAGGGTCGGGTAGATATTATAGCCCTCCCAATGCCCTTCTCGGAGGTTATAACCGCGGAACTCGGCGCCGGTCGCATAGGGCCCGCGCCATTCCTGCATCACGGCCAGACCGTCAAGAATCCAGTGATTATGCCAGCGCGCATCATAGGTGAAAGCTTGGCCATTGGGCGGCGTGAAGGTGATGGACACATCCCAGTCGCCGATGACGAAATCGAACTCGGCCAGTTGCGCCGGCCCGGCGGGATTGCGTGTGCCAATCGGCGAATCCGGATCGGGTTGATACTGGATCGGCGGCATCGTGTTCTGCGCCAAAGCGGGCGCGGCGCCAAGGGCCAGCACACTGAGCAGGCTGGCAGCGGCAAAAAGCGTTTTCATCGATGTCCCCTTGAATTCGGATCGGCAGCCATCGGCCACCGAAGGTTACCGGACCATAGATTCCCACCCGGTTCGCTCAACTCACAAAGCCGACAGGAAAATGAAAGGTCGGACAGGATCACATTCCCCCAAAGGGGAGATGGCCATCGGGCCTGGGCCACGGCCCGCCCTGAAACCCTTGCCAAGCAAGGCGCCAGACTGGAATTGTCTAGTCAAGGGTCCTGACCGCGGAGCGGCGCTTCGCGCCCTTGACTAGACAATTCCAGTCTGGCCGGAGCTCGGCATGGTTTTCAGGGCATGTTCTGCCCGGCGGGGCGGGGCCGTTTTTAGCTTCAATCATTCCGTGTTAAACTGTCCGCACAGTGAATACGGAATCATTTTTATGAGAAACATCTCCATACGCCTCGATGAAACAACGCGCGAGAAACTCGATGCGCTGGCGCAGAGCCAGGACCGGTCGCGCTCCTGGGTCGTCAATGATGCGATCCAAGCCTATTTCGAGCATCAGGACTGGATTGTTGAAGCGATCAAGGTCGGAATTGCCGACGCCGATGCGGGCGATTTCATCGAGCATGACGACCTGATGGCCGAGCTCAAGGCCCGCAATCTCGCCGCAAGAAAATGAAACGCGTCCGCTGGTCCAGCCGAGCCGGGCGGGACATGACCGAGGCGCATGATTTCATTGCGCAGGACGACGCGGATGCGGCACTGCGGATGATCCTGACTGTCGAGAGCGCGACGGAATATCTACTCACCTACCCTTCGATGGGGCGTCAAGGCCGACTCAAAAATACCCGCGAGCTCGTGATTCCGCATTTGCCCTATCTGATCGTATATCGAAGCGCTTCCTCCGAAGTCGAAATCCTGCGCCTGCTGCACACCTCGCGCGACCGGTCGAAATAGCCCTCACTCCCCCAGCGCCACCTTCCCCGCCTCGCCCTTCGCCGCGATTTCCTCCGGCGTCAGACCACACAGCTCGTGCGGGAAGACGAGCCAGTCGTCGGTTTCGTGCAGGAAATAGTCGGGCTTCAGATCGGTCTTGTTGCGGACAGGCTTGAAATAGACCGTGGCGATCTTTGCTTCGGTGGGGAAATTATTGCGGCATTTGGCGCGCAAGATTTTCAGCAGGGCCTCAATCGAACGGCCTGAATCGAACACATCATCGACGATCAGCAATCGGTCACCGGCATTGAGCGTGTCGACCAGATAGCCCTCACCAAACACCTTGACCTCGGCCTGCTCGCCAATGCCGGTATAGGAGGCCGTGCGGATCGCGATATGGTCTGTATCGAGGCCGCGATAGTCGAGATATTCCTGCACCGCAATGCCAATCGGCGCCCCGCCGCGCCAGACGCCGACGATATGGGTCGGCCGGAAACCGCTCTCATAGATCTGCCGGGCAAGGCGGAAACTGTCGGCGAGCAAGTGGTTGGCATTGAGATATGTTTTGAAAGTGGCCATGCCGGATGCTGGCGTGATTTGGGGGGCGGGCTCAAGAGGGATGCGGGCACGAAAAGGGGACAGGTATAATTAACGCAGCACTGACAGCTGCCGGCTCGCAAACGGCGCGAATGGCGTTAATTATACCTGTCCCCTTTTCGTCAGGAGTCCCCGCCATGCACAAATCCCACACCTGTCCCCGAGGCCGCGTCGTCCAGCACTGGATCGACTCCAAGGCCGTTGCCAACAACATGCTCGGCGATCCGACGCTGCGGCGGGTTGATGTCTATATCCCGGCGGGACATGACGGGTCTGGTCTGCCCTTGCTGGTCGATGTCGTCGGCTTTACCGGCGGTGGGCCCTACCATACGGCTTGGAAGAATTTCGGCGAGAACCTGCCTGAGCGGGCCGACCGGCTGATCGCGTCGGGCGAGATGGCGCCGTGCGTGATTGCCTTCCCCGATTGTTTCACCCGGCTGGGCGGCAATCAGTATGTGAACTCGATCGCGATGGGCAATTGGGATGATTTCCTGACCACCGAAGTGCTCGGTTTTGTCGAGGGCGAATATGGCTGCGGCGGGGCTGGCAAGCGCGGTCTGTTCGGCAAGAGCTCGGGCGGTTATGGCGCGATGATGCATGCGCTGATGCATCCCGATATCTGGTCAGCGGCGGCGAGCCATTCCGGCGATGTCGGCTTTGATCTGATGTTCGCGACCGATTTCGCCCACACCCTGCGCCGCATCGCCAAGCATGGTGGTTCCGTTGAGAGCTTCATGGCTGCCTTCGAGGCCAATCCGAAACCAGCCGGCGACGATATTCACGCGCTGATGATCCTGGCGATGGCCGCGACCTATGACCCCGACCCGAACGCTTTCCTCGGCATCAATCTACCGGTGACGATGGACACGTGCGAAATGGATCCGGTCGCCTGGAAACGCTGGAAGAAATGGGATCCGCTGGAGCTGGTCGAGACGCGTGGAGAGGGCCTCAAGACGATGAAGGCGCTCTATATCGATTGCGGCGATATCGACCAGTATAATTTGGTCTATGGCGCCCGGCGGATGACGAAACGGTTGACCGAAATGGGCGTCAAACACGTCTATCAGGAATTCCCCGATGATCACTCATCGGTCGATTACCGGATGGACGTCTCCCTGCCGATCCTGTCGAAAGCCCTGTCTGACTAGACGGGTTGGCTAGGTCCGCACCAGTTTTTCACGCCCGCTGCCGGTGACCGAACGCCAGGCCGAGCCGAAACTGGTCGCGAAGACGACGATCAGGGCGCGGGCGATGATGGTGAAGAACAAGAGCAGGATCTTGTCGTCGGAAACGACGAAGCGGACGCCAGATCGCCAGCGGCCGCCAATTGGCAAATGCGCCAGCTTGTCCTCGACCCAGTCGGAGGCATTGAGCATGTAGTGCAGGCCTGCCTCCCAGAACAGGGCGATGGCGGAGACCATCAGGATGGCGATCACGAAGGCGAGGAAGAGGGTCGAGATGGTCGAACCAATCTGGCCGAGAATTCCCTCTTCTGCGACTTTGACCTTCGGCTTCGGCATCACGGCGGTGAAGGCCTTGCCGACGAAGGCGAGCATGACGCGGGCGATAATGGTGAAGATCAACAGCACGATCTTGTCGTCGCTGGCGTAGATGCGAACCAGATTATTGATCTTTTCCGGCAGCGGTATCGCGGCGACGCCGTCCTCCAGCATGTCGGCCCCGTCCTGCACCCAGGAGAACCATTCCGGCAGGTAGAACCAGAGCGCGGCGAGCATCACCATCGCCAGGATCATCGACACGAACAGTGTCGCGGAAATTTTCCACAATCGCATCGCCAACATCACTCATTCCCCCCAAGGCGTGCCGCAAACTGCTGCACCCTTCCCGAAGGCTTATAGTGTGTGAATGCGGCAAGGTCTTGGCAAGACACGCCTCAGGGGAAATCCGACGCAAAAGGGCGGCGCCGCTGGCACCGCCCTTTGCCTGTTTTCAGCTGATCTTCACAGGCGCCGTTCGCGTCTACTGCGCCGCAATGATCTCAACCGTGATCGCAGTGCCGTCATCGGTCCAGCCAGTCGTGCTCCAGCTTTCACCGGGTTGGAGCGCGGAATTCCACGGTCCGCAGTTTTCCTGTGGTCCGGTTTCGGCCTGGACCGTAATGCATAATTGCTCGCCAACAGACCAGCTTCCGGTGATGCCGCGCGTGTCGGAATAGGCACCGCCTTCGACAAAGGTCGCATCGAAACTGGAGTCAGGACCGGTGACGCGGACAATATGGCCGTAGGTATTGGACATGTCGCCGTCGGCAAATGCGGCACCGGACAAGGCCAGCAGCGCTGCCGCAGCGACGGTCATGCTCTTGATCAGAGTGTTTTTCATGGAATTTCCCCGTTTCATGGCCCGTATCGGAGTCCGTATCGGGCCGACGCCCCCGGCGTAAAGCCAGATTACAAAATTCCCTCATTGAGGGAAACCAAATTCGGTGAGGACAGGGAAATCGCGCCGAATCAGTCGATCTCAGCCTGCGGTGTTCCATTGGGAACTTCGACGATCTGGACCCAGTATTCACCGATCGAATTGACCACCCGCATCAGCCGGTCGAGCGAAACCGGTTTGACGATGTAGGACGAGGCGCCGAGCCCATAGCTCGACAGGATATCATTCTCGTCCTTGGAGGTGGTCAGGACGATGATCGGAATATGGCGCAGCGCAGCGCTGGCCTTGATCTCCTCGAGCGCCTCACGGCCATCCTTGAGGGGCATGTTGAGGTCGAGCAGAATGATGCCCGGCAATGGCTGACCGTCAAGCTTGGCATAGGGGCCAACCCGGTTGAGATAATCGACCAGCTGCTCGCCATTCTCGAGGAATTCGACCGGGTTGCGCAGCCTGACTTCCTCGCAGGCTTCGCGGAACAGCATGCGGTCATCGGGGTCGTCATCAACCATCAAAAATGTGAACAGACGGTCTTCATTGCTCATGTTGAATAGCCTCATCACGGCTGCCGCGTGATCGCGACCGTTCCTTGGTGCGAGTTTCTCGCGTCACAGGAGCAAGATCAAGGTGAATACAGCGCCAGCCACTGCATCGATGGCCCGTGCAACCGGTTTGCCACGCCTATCGGCTGGCGCAAGGGACGACACCCCAGACGTCGGAAAGCGTAAGTCCGAGCGGAAAGGAGCGGGCGCGCGAGGGCCGGAGCGTCGATTTCTGACGCGTCACCAAATACGCAACGCTATGGTATATATAGCGATATTGTGTCGTCGCGACTCCGTTCGCCGCGACAGCATCCGAACCACCGGTCATCGGAAGGCTTAACGGTGCCGCGCCCAATGTCGGGCCTTTTTCACCGACCCGTTGACACAAACTCACAACTGCAACGTGTTTTGCCTTGCCAGCAATTCAGCCCGCTTTTGCCGTCAATCTCAGGCGTCAACGGTCTGACGAATCGGCAGCACGATGGTGAACACCGCGCCCGCATCGGGCTCGCCCCAGGCGGTCAGCGTGCCAGAATGGTGTTCGACGATTTTGCGGCAGGTCGCAAGGCCAACGCCGGTGCCGTCATACTCCTCGCGGCCGTGCAGCCGTTCAAACATGCCGAAAATCCGGTCGGCATGGCGCGCTTCAAAGCCAATGCCGTTATCAGTCACCGCGATGCGGGCCACGGCACCGGCATCGCCAACCTCAACACTGCCCTCGATCATGATCGAGGGGGCAATCCCGACGCGATGGAATTTGATTGAATTGGTCAGCAGGTTGAGAAACAGCTGATGCATCTGGCCGGAATCGGCCTCGACGGCGGGTAGTATGCCGACCTTTAGCTTTGCACCCTCGGCCGCGATTCTCGGTTCCAGATCGGACAGGACATCGGCCAACACGCCGGACAGGTCGACGGGCTGGAAACGCGTCGTCTTGGAATTGACCCGCGAATAGCTGAGGAGATCGTCAATTAGTCGCCGCATGCGCGTCGATGCATCCACCATTCGGTCGAGATAATGTTGACCGGTCTCGTCCAGATTAGCGTGGTATTTCTTGTTCAGCCGTTCGCCAAAAGCCTGGATTTTACGCAGGGGCTCCTGCAGGTCATGGGATGCGGCATAGGCAAATTCCTGCAGTTCCGCGTTGGAGCGCTTCAATTCCTGCGCATGGCGCAGCAGGGCCAGGTCGTCACGTTTGCGCTTGGTGATGTCACGAAAGGTGACGACGATGCCGGCGACGGGGTCGGCGGCATTGACCGGCGATTTCGAGAACTCGATCGGAATGCACTCGCCAGCCTTGGTCCAGAAAATATCCTCAACCCCGTCGGGCGGCGTCGCCACCGAGCTGAAAATTGGACATTCGTCGCCGGGGCAGGGCGAGCCGTCGCGGCGGGAGTGGTGGATAATCGGGTGCAATGGCTTGCCGATCAATTCGTCCTCGCCATAGCCGAGCATCTCGCAAGCGCGCGGATTGATGAAGGTGACAATGCCGTTGCCATCAAAGCCAAATATACCTTCGGCGGCCGTCATCAAAATCTGGCGAAACCGCAGTGTCGCCTCAAGCGTCTCGCGTGCGCGCCGGCGACTGAGCGTCCGATGAGCGTTAAACAAGACCGCAATCGTAATGAAGCAAAGCGCCATGGCGACGGCGAAAACGCGCAAAACGGCCCGCGCCCGATTGACCCCGGCGAGGGCTTCCCCGACCTCGACCTCTGTAATGATTCCAATCTCGCGCTGCGCATTCCAAGCCCAATTACCCATCACCAGAACACCGCGAAAATCGCGATAGCCGGTCATGTTCGCCCCTCGCGGGCCGTTGGAAACCATCTGGGCTGCCTCGGTCAACGGCCATTGGGCATAGGGCATCGACGGCACAGCGCCGTCGGTCAAATTTGTGCCAGGATCGCGGACCTCGACATGCAGCATGGACGGGTGTCCTTCGGCGAGCAGTCCAGCAGCTCGGAAGGTGTCGGCATACCGCGCTTCAGTGAGCAGGAGACCGTCCCGATCAACTGCGAAAGTGCCGCCCGATCTCCCGGCACGGCCGATGCTGAAGATCGCGGAATATTCGGCAAACGGATCGATCCGCAGCGCGAAATATCCCCGAACGCCCGTATCAGACATGATCGGAGCGATGGCATACATCGCCACTTCTTCTTCAAGTTCCGGCCAGTCGACCGCGCCCTCTCCAGCGGCAAGATTGACGATTTGCGGCCGTGTCAGAACACCGCGGCTCTGCCGCAGCTGGTCCCGGTCAACCAGGCTGAGAATCGGCGAGGCATGGCCAAGATCGGCATTGCGCAATGATGCGACCACCCGTCCGTTCTCGCCGAGGAGGAAAAAGCCGCGATAGCCATATTCGGTGAGCCAAGGCCCCAGCGTGGCGCGCAATTGTGCCTGCGCCGGCACGGCGGTGATCGAGGCCCCCATAGGCGCCTGCAGCAAATCCTCCAACGAGTCGCGCACGAGATCATTATCGGCCCAGACTTGGGCATTGCGCTCTTGGTGCTGCGCCCAATCCTCGAAGCGTTGCATCGTGCCGGCCAGGACCGAATGCAGCGTCGCGGCATTGGTCTCCCGCGCCGAGGCCACCAGCGCCCGATCACCCGCCATCACAGCCAGGAACACAATCAGAATGAAAGTGAGCGCCAGAATCCCGGGCAGAACCAGACTGGGCCAACCATCCGCTTCGATCGCGCGCTGCCACGCCGTGACACCGTCCGATGCGCTTGACCTCGTCGATCCTGAAGATGGCTCGCCCGCGGCGGTAGTTTTCATTCGAATCGATCCCAACGCGGCATGGTTGTATATATCGCACGAAAAGGCCCCTCAGTGCCGGGTTTTCGCGCAGGGTAGCGGCGAGCGCGTGCCGATAATGCATTGTAAGGCGTCTGCGACCTCACCACTGCCAACTCCTGGCGGCGCCGGCATAGATCTCCGCCAGCCGCCGCCGGGTCCCACCAGCGGTGTCGGTGGGCAGGTTCAGGGGCGAAAACCAGTCAACGCACTCGATTTCGCCCTGGCTTGCGGTCGCGCAATCAACCCAGTCGGTGGCGCGGAACAGCAACACGTGATCGCCGCGAAATGCCGTGTGATTGGCATAAACTCCGAGCAATTCCGGTTCACCACCCAGTGCGACGCCGGCTTCTTCGGCCAATTCACGGCCGACGGCAAAGGCAGCGGTCTCACCCGGCTCGACGCCGCCACCGGGCAAATGCCAGCCGTCGATATAGGTGTGTTTGACCAAGGCGATACAACCATCGGGCCGCTCGGCGATCGCGCGCACGCCGAGGGTCGCACCGCGTGTCAGCCGCCAATAAGCTTGCATGAAGGGCCGTGCCAGCGGCTCGATCCGCGCGCGCCACCTCATACCGATTCCGACACTGGCCACTCAAGCGACGGCGCGCTATGTACGAGCACTGTCCTTGCTTCTCTGGAGATATTTTCCATGTATGCCCTGATCGCTGTTGGCCTCGTCGTGGCCGTTTTCGCCATCCTTAATCTTATCGAATTTCGCCGCCTCGACTAACCCCTGATCCGCAGCGCACGGTAGCTTCATGTCCGCAATCCTCTACGCTCCGCTGATCCTGGCGGGAATCGTTATTTTGCTGTTCGGCGGCGACTTTCTCGTCCGTGGCGGGGCGGCGTTGGCGCGGCTGTGGCGATTACCCCCTTTGCTGGTCGGCTTGACGATTATTGCTTTCGGGACCTCGGCCCCGGAACTCCTCGTCAGTATCCAGTCGACCCTGAACGGCGCCCCCGGTCTGGCCGTCGGCAATATCGTTGGCTCGAACATCGCCAATTTCCTGCTGGTACTTGGTCTTCCAGCCCTGTTTGGAACCATCCACACGACGACGCCGGGGCTGCGACGCAATGCCATCTTTGCTCTGCTCGCGGCCATCGCGCTGATCCTGGTCGCTTGGGATCACCGGGTTACCCTGGTGGAAAGTCAAATTCTGTTGGCCGCGATCGTCGGCTATATCGCCCTGCTCGGCTTTCAGGCGCGCAAGAAGACAACCGATCCGACCCTGGCAGAACTGACCGATATCGACCATATGGAAGGCCTGCCCAAGACCCTGCCCACCATGTTGTTTGCCTTGGTCGCCGGCCTCGTCGCCCTGCCGGTCGGAGCCCAGATGGTCGTGACTGGCGCCGTCGCCGCCGCCCATGATCTCAATGTTGACCCGGCCTTGATCGGCCTGACCGCCGTCGCGCTTGGCACGTCCCTGCCAGAGCTGGCTACAGTCATAATGGCCTCGGTCCGCCGCCACGCCGATCTCGCGATCGGCAATGTGCTCGGCTCGAATATCTTCAACGTGTTTGCTGTCGGCGGTGCCGCCGGTGTCGCGGCCCACACGGTGGGCACGGAGCTTGTCGTTCAGGAGAGCTTCTTCCAGCTCGACCTTTGGGTGATGCTGGCAGCGAGTGTGTTGATCGCCGGCATCGTTCTGCTCAAGCGCCCAATCACCCGCTGGCTCGGGCTGGCCCTGACGCTGGGCTATCTGGGTTATATCGTGGTTCTGGCCCGGTCAGCCATGAGCTGATCAAGCCTTGCGGCGGAATCGGGTCAGTCCAACCGCAGCCGCGTCGGGATAGGCATCGATCTTGCGCGTCGTCACCTGCGCGGCGACCACCGAGTCCGGGCTCAGCGCGACGCTCAGTATCGCACCGCACAGGGTTTCTTGCAGATCGAACTGGGTGTCCGCCAGAGCCTTGATCCCGTCCATGATGTAATCATAGTCGATCACCGTCCCGATATCATCGGTACCGCACCAGGACTGATCAACCACGGTGATGACATCGACGAGGACGCGCTGGCGAACGCCACGCTCATGCGGGTGAATGCCGATCTCGACATCGAGCTTTACGCCCTCAAGCCGGTAGATGAACACATCTTCGCCCGTGGCGTTGGCGAGGGCATTCTCGATAACCTGGTCCAGTCTCACGGGCGTCAATCCTCAATCGGGCCAGCCGCATACATCACGTCGCCATTGCGGGCATCGAGGTGCTGGCCGCCATCGATAATGATGGTCTCGCCCGTCATGGCCGGTGTCGCAAGAATGAAGCGCACCGTGCGCACGATGTCCTCGGGCGTTGAGCCGCCACGCATTGGATTGAGCGCGTGGGCGCGTTCGAATTCCGCCGGCGATTGCCCGCCTGATGGCAGCGTCAGGCCCGGAGCGATCGCATTGACGCGCACCCGCGGCGCAAAGGCCATCGCCATCGTTGTCGTCGCGCCGAGCAGGGCGTGTTTGGCGAGGGTGTAGGAGAAGAAATCCGGGTTGAGATTATAGAGTTTCTGGTCGAGCAGATTGATGATGCAGCCCGAAGCGCGATCCTGATGATGGCGCGCCATGGCTGAAGACAGCAGCACCGGCGCCATCAGATTGACCCGCATCGCGAGGTCGAGCTCGGCCGCCGACACCGTCTCCGGCCGGTCCATCTCAAACACCGAGGCGGAATTGACCAGCAGATCGATCCGGCCGAGCCCTTGAGCGAAGGCATCGACGCCGGCGCTGTCGCCAAGGTCGAACTGCACCGTGCTCGCCGAGCCGCCGGCTTCGCGGATCGCCGCTTCAATCGCACGTGCCTGAGTGCCCGAGTTGTTATAGTGAATGACCACGTGCCAGCCATCCTCGGCCAAGGCGCGCGCTATTTTGGCACCCAGGCGCTTGCCGCCACCAGTAACGAGCGCGATCTTGTCTGACATGACACCCCCAAAAAAGACTCTTGGCGCTAAGCCACCTGCTGACCCGTTAAATGACCCGTCTGCGCCGCCGGCGCAATCGCGCAGCGGTGCGCAAATCATTGCGGACTATGTCAAACATCTGCCCTCAAAGCCTGGCGTCTATCGCATGTTCGCCGAGGACGGCACGGTTCTCTATGTCGGCAAGGCGCGCAATCTGAAGAATCGCGTCTCCAATTACGCCAATGGGCGTGGCCATTCCAATCGCATCGCGCTGATGATCGCGCTGACGCGGACGATGGAATTCGTCGTCACCGAGACCGAAACCGAAGCCCTGCTGCTCGAGGCCAATCTGATCAAGCGCCTCAAGCCGCGCTATAATGTGCTGCTGCGCGACGATAAGAGCTTCCCCTATATCCTGATCCGACGCGATCACGCCGCGCCGCAATTGCTCAAGCATCGCGGCGCCCACAAGGTGAAGGGCGATTATTTCGGTCCCTTCGCCTCCGTGGGTGCAGTGAACCAGACCCTGAACACACTTCAAAAGGCCTTTCTGGTGCGCACCTGTTCCGACAGCGTCTATGAGGGCCGCACGCGGCCCTGCATGTTGCACCAAATCAAGCGCTGCGCCGCGCCTTGCGTCGGCCTGGTCGAACCGGATGCCTATGACGAGCTGGTCTCCCAAGCGACGGACTTCCTGCGCGGCAAGTCCAATGCCCTGCGCGAGGATTTACAGGTGCGCATGGCAGAAGCCGCCGAGGCCCTCGATTATGAGAGCGCCGCGCGTCTGCGCGACCGGATCCGGGCGATTGCCGCTGTCACCACGGATCAGGGCATCAATCCGGACGGCGTCGAAGAGGCCGATGTGATCGCCGTCGCCCAGGATGGCGGGCGGTCCTGCGTCCAGGTCTTCTTCTTCCGCGCCGGCCAGAATTGGGGCAATCAGTCCTTCTTCCCGCGCCATGACAGCGAGGTTGAAACGCCCGAAGTCCTCGCCGCCTTCATCGCGCAATTCTATGACAACAAGCCACCGCCAGCCCTGATCCTGATCTCGGATGAGGTCGAGGACGCCGAACTGCTCGGCGAAGCCCTAAGCCTGAAGGCCGACCGCAAGGTCACGCTGCACCGGCCCGTTCGCGGCGAAAAGCGCAAGCTGGTCGAGCGCACTCTGGCCAATGCCCGCGAAGCCCTGGCGCGCAAATTGTCGGAGAGCGCTTCCCAGGCGCATCTGCTCAAGGGCGTACAGCGCATCTTCGCGCTCGAGGACTTGCCACAGCGCATCGAGGTTTATGACAATTCCCACATCCAGGGCACCAATGCGCTCGGCGCGATGATCGTCGCCGGGCCCGAAGGCTTCGAGAAAACCCATTATCGCCGCTTCAACATGACGGGTGTGGATGCCGCGACCGATGATGATTTCGCGATGATGGCGGCGATGCTCCGGCGGCGCTTCTCTCGGCTGATCAAGGAGCGCGAAGATGGCGCGCCTGTGCCCGATCTGATCCTGATCGATGGCGGCGCCGGGCAATTGTCCAAGGTGATGGGCGTGGTCGAGGAGCTTGGCATTACGGGCATCTGCATCGCGGCCATCGCCAAGGGTCCTGAGCGTGATGCCGGGCGTGAGGCGTTTTACCTACCGGGGAAGGCGCCATTCAAACTGCCGCAAAAAGACCCGGTGCTGTATTATCTGCAAAGGCTTCGCGACGAAGCCCACCGCTTCGCCATTGGCGGCCATCGGGCCAAACGCAAGAAACAGATGGCGGATAATCCGCTCGATGATGTGCCGGGCATCGGCCCGTCCCGCAAAAAATCCTTGCTGGCGCATTTCGGCTCGGCCAAATCTGTCCGCAATGCCGCTTTGGCTGATCTGGAAGCGGTTGACGGCGTTTCCAGAGCGATGGCCAAACGCATCCATGACTGGTTCCAGAGGTAGATCCATGCACCGGCGAATCCCCAACATATTGACGATCTTGCGCATTCTTTTGGCGCTCAGCGGCGCGGCCGCCCTGTGGACCTCCTATGACTGGTCACAGACCGGGCTGGTGCCACTCTGGCTCGGCGATCCGATGGTGGCAGCGCGTTCGTTGGCGGCCTTTGCACTGATCGCTTTCATCATCGCGGCGGCGACCGACTGGCTCGACGGCTGGCTCGCCCGGCGCTGGGAGGCGCACTCAAGCTTGGGCGAGATGCTCGACCCGATTGCCGACAAATTGCTCGTTGATGCCTATCTGATCGTCTACATGCTCATCCTCGGCACCCCGGTTGATATCGCCGTGCCTGTCTTCGCCATCGTCGCTCGCGATGCCATCATGACCGGCATGCGTCTTCTTCCCGGTGCCGACAGCGCAGGCAGTGGCGCCGCGACGCTGGCGGTCTCGCCGGCGGCGAAGCTGAAAACCGCGCTGGCGATGATCGTCGCCGGCTTCCCGCTGATCGCCCAACCGCTGGGCTGGCAGGCGCATGATTTCGTGCTCACCGGCTGGATCCTCGTCTTGTGGATCACCGCCGCGCTCAGCCTGCTCACCGCTTGGAATTATTTTCGCAAATAGACACGACGGAAATGCGAGCGATACCTTGAGCAAGTGGCCCACGCAGGCCATGCTGGCGTGATCGGTTTTGGGAGATGGCATGGGCGAGAGTGCTGGCGACGAAGCCCACATCCTGGTGGTCGATGATGATGACCGGATCCGGGCCCTCCTGAAGCGCTTCCTGCAGGGTCGCGGCTTTCGCGTCTCGACGGCACCGAATGCGATCAAGGCCCTCTCGACGCTGAACTCGCTGAGTTTTGACCTGTTGATCCTGGATGTCATGATGCCGGGCATGAACGGGTTCGAACTGACAACGGCGATCCGCAAGCATGCCGAAACGCCGATCATCCTGCTCACCGCGCGCGGCGATGCGGAAGATCGCATCAAGGGCCTCAGCCTCGGCGCCGATGATTACCTGCCCAAACCGTTCGAGCCGGAAGAGCTGGCGCTGCGTATCCATGCCATTCTGCGCCGGGCCCGCCCGACCGCAGCGGCGATCCAGCGGGTCAGTTTCGGGTCTTGGCATTTTGATATCGAGCGCGAAATCCTGCAGCGGGCCGGCGTGCCCGTCCGCCTGACCGGCGGTGAAGCGGCCCTGCTCGCCGCCCTCGCCGCCATGCCCGGCCAAGTCGTCTCGCGGCTGACCCTGTCGGACCGTACCGGCGGCGGCGAGCGCGCCGTCGACGTCCAGGTCACCCGTCTGCGCCGCAAGATCGAGGACGATCCCAAGGAGCCTATGCATCTGCAAACGGTCCGTGGTGAGGGCTATAAGCTCGCCGCCGACCCGATCTTCGACCCGTGAGGCGGCGATGAGCGTGTTGCGCCGTTTCCTGCCGCGAGGCCTGTTTGCCCGCACCCTGCTGATCTTCGTGCTGCCGGTGGCTCTGATGCAGATCGCGGTGGTGTGGTCGTTCTTCGAGCAGCATTGGGAGACGGTCACCAGCCGTCTGTCCGAGGGCGTCGCCGGCGATATCGCGATGATGACGACGCTCTATGAAGACGACGCGGCCAATCGCGAAGCCTTCCGGCGTCAGAGCGATATCGCGATGGCGACGATGCGGCTCTCGGTCGATTTCCGCCCCGGCGAAGCGCTGCCGACCGCGCGCCGCTCCTCCTTCTTCCGCACGCTCGACCGGACGCTGCAGCGCGCGCTGTCCGGCCAGCTCGACCAGAATTTCTGGTTCGATACGACGCGCTATCCCAATTATGTCGACGTCAGGGTCGAGGTCGATGGCGGCATATTGCGCTTCATCGCCCTGCGCGAACGGGTGTTTGCGACGACCGGGAATATCTTCCTGCTCTGGATTATCGGCGCCACCACCGTGTTGACCGCCATCTCCGTCGTCTTCATCCGCAACCAGGTCAAACCGATCCGGCGGCTGGCCGATGCGGCGGAGCAGTTCGGCCGTGGCCAGGATGTGGCGCATTTCCGCCCCGCCGGT
This sequence comes from uncultured Maricaulis sp., assembly GCF_963975345.1. Classification (NCBI taxonomy): domain Bacteria; kingdom Pseudomonadati; phylum Pseudomonadota; class Alphaproteobacteria; order Maricaulales; family Maricaulaceae; genus Maricaulis; species uncultured Maricaulis sp. The sequence continues at coordinate 27,058 of NZ_CAXBGE010000010.1, forward strand.
GCGACCGAAGTGCGCCAAGCCGCCCACGCCTTCCTGAAAATGCGCGACCGCATAAGGCGTCAGCTCGAACAGCGCACTGCCTTGCTCGCCGGCGTCAGCCATGATTTGCGCACACCGCTCACCCGGCTGCGGCTGCAGCTCGCTTTGATGCCCGACACGCCGGAACGCGAGGACGCCAAGCGCGACATTACCGAGATGCAGGAGATGCTCGACGAGTATCTCGATTTCGCCCGTGGCCAGGCCAATGAGGAAACCGCGCGCACCGATCTCAACGCGCTGGTCGAAGACGTGATCGCCGATGCCCGCCGTGGCGGCAGCCATATCGATCTCGTCGCCGGCGAGCCGATCGAAGCGGATATCCGCCCCGGCTCGGTCAAACGCTCGCTCGGCAATCTGGTCAATAACGCCCGCGAACACGCCAAAAATGTCGCCATCTCGATCCGCCGCGCCGAAGCCGGCCGCATCGAAATCCTCGTCGATGATGACGGCCCCGGCATCCCGCCCGACCAATACGAAGACGCCCTCAAACCCTTCAACCGCCTCGACGAAAGCCGCAACCCCAACCGCAAGGGCGTCGGCCTCGGATTAGCCATCGCCCGCGATGTCGCGCGTGGACATGGCGGTGAGATCCGGTTGAGCGAGAGCCCGATGGGCGGGCTGAGGGCTTGTTTGAGTTTGCCAGGGTGATGGGGGGAGTTACCCCTACCGCCTCCAATTATCCCACGTCATCCTGACGAAAGTCAGGACCTCGATAGACCGGGCTCCGCACTTGTCACGTCGAGGTCCTGACTTTCGTCAGGATGACGTGTCTTAAACGAGCAAAGCCGTTCCGCTACCGTCCCGGAGGCTCGGCGCCCATTTGGCGGGAACGGCGTTCGGCGGCTGAAACGGCTTGGCGGACGAGTTCGGGGAGGCCGCCGCCGCCGCCCATCAGGACGTCGATTGCGGCCTGGGTGGTGCCGCCGGGTGAGGTGACGGAGCGGCGCAATTCCTGGGGGGTCATTTCGGACGCGGCGAGCAGGGCGCCGGCGCCGATAATGGTCTGGCGCGCCAGTTTTTCGGCGAGATCGCGCGGCAGGCCTTCGGCGAAACCGGCCCCGGCGAGCGCTTCGGCGAGCAGGAAGACATAGGCCGGGCCCGAGCCGGAGACCGCCGTGGCGGCCCCGATCAGGCGTTCATCGGTGACCCATTCCACCGGTCCGGCAGTTTTGAGCAGGCGGGTGGCCAGCTTGTCGATATCGGCGTTGGCATTATTGGTGACGCAGACGCTGATCCCGGCGCCAAGGGCGGCGGCCGTGTTTGACATGGCGCGCACGATCGGACGCTCACCGAACATTGTCGCCAGCCGGGTCATGGTGATGCCAGCCATCAGGGAGAGAATCGCGCAGCCGGCCGGCAGCATTGGCGCCAGGGCCAGAGCGGTTTTTTCGAGCGCTTGCGGCTTGAGGGCCAACACGACCAGATCGCATCCGGCGAGCAGTTTCGCGGTCGCGGCCGGTGCCTGTTGCAATTGATGCTGAGTGATCAGGGCCTGAATGGTATCGCCGGGCACCGGGTCAATGATCAGCAAATCCTGTGGCGCGACGCCACTCCGCTTGGAGCGCAGCCAGCCTGTTGCCAAAGCGCCGCCCATATTGCCGGCACCGATCAGTGCAATCTTGCTCGGGGTGTTCATCGCGTGTGTCAGGCCTCACCGGCAGTTTCGAACATCGCTGCCGCGGTTGCTTCTTCGACATTCTTTCCACCCCAGATCAGGAAATGGAAAGCGGGATAAAACCGTTCGCCGGCTTCTTGTGCCGCCGCAATCATCGTTGCCGCCTGGGCCGGCGAGACCGGCTCGCCCGTGGGCAGGGAAATCGCGTGGCGATAGACCACGCTGCCATCCTCGACCCAGACATCGAAATGGCCCAGCCAGAGCTTCTCATTCAGCCGCGCCACCAGTTCACAGACATCACGGAAGCGATTGCTGGTCACTTTCAGGTCGAGGCTGGAGCAAATATGCAGCGCATCCAGCTCGGGACGCCAGGCAAACCACATCTGATGGTCACGCCAGGCCCCGGGGACGGAAAGGTGCAGCTCGCCATTTTCTTCGCGGTCATAGGGGTACTGCTCGGCGATCACAGCCTGCTCGACAGCATCAAGCGGGTCAGAACTCGTCGGCGCGTATTCGTCTGACAACAGGTCCATGGCGTAGTCTCCTTCGTCTGCGCGGCGACTCACACCGTTAGTACGGTATGACCACGCCGCTGCAGGCGCAATTAAAAGCGCTGGATGCGCGGTATCAGTTCGTGGATTTCGGGGACGCGGTCTTTGCGGCGGGCTTGCGTTTGCGGGTCGCAGGCTTTGCGGCCGCTGGCTTGGCCGTGCCGGTCGCTTCAAGGGCCGCGAGGCGGGCATTGAGCGTTTCGATCTCTTGGCGCGCTGTCGCGAGTGCAGCTTTCACCACATCGAATTCCTCGCGGCTGACCAGATCCATATCAGCAATGAAGCGGTCTGCCTGGGCACGCATGGCGGTGCGCGCTTCATCGCCAACAGCCTGGGCGGCGCCAAAGGCATCCGTCATCAGTTCAGCGAAATCATTCAGAAGCGGGTTGCGCGTTTGCATCAAAGAAAGCCATTAGTGTGTATCACAGTCGCCTATATGCGGTGCCGAGCGCAAAAGCGCAACGCGTCCTTGCGTCACGTCTGCATCTAGTTTCCGGATACGCCCATGCAATATTGCCCCGCCAGCTTCGATCTGATCGACCCGATCCTGTTCACCCTCGGCCCGTTCGACGTATTCGGTCTCGATTTGCGGTTCGACCTGCGCTGGTATGCGCTGGCCTATATCGCCGGCCTGCTGCTGGGTTGGCGCTATATGACCCTGCTCTCGCGGCGTCCGGCGATCTGGCATGCACCGGGCACCAAGAAGCCGAAATCACCCTTCACCGAACTGCAGGTCGACGATCTTCTGGTCTGGGCGACGCTGGGCGTGATCGTCGGCGGCCGGCTGGGCTATGTCGTGTTCTATTCCTGGGAATACATGACGACCGGACTGCGCGGCGACATGATCATTGCCGACAGCGTGCTCGACCGGCTCGTCTGGTCTGTCGCCGGCATCACCCAAGGCGGCATGGCGTTTCATGGCGGGCTGATCGGGGTGGCGCTGGCGCTGTTCTTCTATGCCCGACGGCAAAAGCTCGACCTGATGCGGATTGGCGATGCTGCCGCCCTGGTGACACCGATCGGCCTGTTCTTCGGACGCTTGGCCAATTTCATCAATGGCGAGCTGTGGGGCCGCCCGACTGATTTGCCTTGGGCGATGACATTCGCCAATGACCGGCTGTGCCTGCCGCGCCATCCCAGCCAGCTCTACGAAGCGGCGCTGGAAGGGCTGGTACTGTTTGCGATCATCAATCTGGCGACCTGGAAATTCCGCTCGCTCGAAAAGCCGGGCCTGAATTCCGGTCTGTTCCTGATGTTTTACGGTCTGTTCCGGGCTGTGCTCGAGACCGTGCGCGAGCCCGATCTGCAAATGCCTGACTTCCTGCGCGGTCACATCACCATGGGCATGTTGCTGTCGATTCCGATGATCCTCGTCGGCATTTGGCTGGTCCGCAGGGCGCTCAGCCCAAGCCTGGCCCCCGCCAGCAAGGCCTGATCATGATTGCCGACCGGCTGCGTGAACGCATCGCAGAAGGCGGACCGATCTCAATCGCCGCCTTCATGACCCAGGCCCTATTCGATCCGATGGAAGGCTTTTACGCCACCAAGGATCCGATTGGCGCCGGTGCCGATTTCATCACCGCACCGGAGATCAGCCAGATGTTCGGCGAGCTGATTGGCCTATGGACGGCCCAGAGCTGGCTCGACATGGGCAAGCCCGACACGGTGCAACTGGTCGAGCTCGGCCCTGGACGCGGCACGATGATGGCCGATGCCTTGCGTGCCTGCCGTGCCGTGCCCGGCCTGTTGCCAGCAATACAGGTGACGCTGATCGAGGCGAGCGCTGCGCTCAAGGCGGTGCAGGCCCAGACACTGGGACCCAGCGGCGCCCAGATCCGCTGGGTCGACCGGCTGGAAAATGTCCCGCCCGGCCCGGCGATCATCATCGGCAATGAATTTCTCGACTGCCTGCCCCTCCGCCAAGCGGTGCGGCGGGACGGGCAATGGCATGAGCGGCTGGTCGCGCTGGATGAAGCCGATGACAGCACCTTCGTCTTCGTGCTCGGACCACCGCTTGGTGTCGATGAAAACCTGATCCCTGAGCGGCTGCGCGATGCGCCCGATAATAGCTTGGTCGAGCTGCGGCCCGGCGACCGGCAAATCGTCGACGCCATCGCCGACCGGTTTGCACAGCATCCAGGTCGCGCACTGCTGATCGATTACGGCCCGGCGACCAGCGAGATCGGTGATACGCTTCAGGCGATCCGCAGCCATCAAAAAGTGGCGCCGCTTGAACAGCCGGGCACGGCCGATCTGACCGCAAGAGTGGATTTCGAATCATTGATTGCCTCAGCGCGTCAATCCGGGCTGACGGCCTATGGCCCGGTCGAGCAGGGCGCGTTTTTGCTCGGCCTCGGCATGGAGGCCCGCGCCGCCGCGCTGTCGCAAGCGGCGCCCGGTCAACGCAGCGTGATCGCCCGCCAGGTCTGGCGTTTGACCGATGCCGAACAAATGGGCCAGCTATTCAAACTGGTCTGTCTCGACAGCGCCGACCTGCCCACACCGCCCGGATTCACCGCAGACTGAGTCTTTCGGCTTCAATCCGAGCGCTGCCTCTGTTAATCAGCCTCACGATTGACAAGGGGCCACACGCCATGAAGTTGCTGTCCGGCACATCCAACCGGCCACTCGCCCGCGCGATCGCCGACTATCTCGACGCGCCGCTGACGGCGAGCGAGATTGAGCGTTTCGCCGACGGCGAAATTTTCGTGCGCATCGACGAGAATGTTCGCGGCGAGGATGTTTTTATCATCCAGTCGACCTCCTGCCCCGCCAACGACCATCTGATGGAATTGCTGATCTGTACCGATGCACTGATGCGCGCCAGTGCCCGCCGGATCACCGCCGTCATCCCCTATTTTGGTTATGCCCGCCAGGATCGAAAGACAGGTGGGCGGACGCCAATTTCCGCCAAGCTGGTCGCGAATCTGATCGCCAAGTCTGGCGCCGACCGGGTTCTGACGATTGATCTGCATGCAGGCCAGATCCAGGGCTTTTTCGATATCCCAACCGACAATCTGTTCGCCACCAAGGTAATCGAAGACGATATCCGGCGTCACTATGATGTCGAAAACCTGCTGATCGTATCGCCCGACGTCGGTGGCGTCGTCCGTGCTCGGGCCCTGGCCAAACTGCTCGATGCCGAGATTGCGATTGTCGACAAGCGCCGCCCCAAGGCCGGTGTGTCGGAAGTGATGAATATCATCGGCGATGTCGAAGGCCGCCGCTGCATTCTGTTCGACGATATGTGCGATTCGGGCGGCACGCTGTGCAATGCCGCCGACGCCCTGATCAAATGCGGTGCAATCGAAGTGTCCGCCTATGCCACCCACGGTGTGATGTCGAACGATGCGCAGGGCCGGATCGCCAAGTCAGCACTGAAGGAAGTGGTCATCACCGACTCCATCACCGAGCTGCCCGGTTCAACGCAAACCAAGAAAGTGCGCCAGCTTTCAATTGCGCCGCTGTTGGGCGAAGCCATCCGCCGAATCGCCAATGACGAATCCGTCTCGAAACTGTTCGACTGAAGAAACTGCCCGATAGCTGACTCTTCCCGCCCCGCACAGTTGCGCGGCGTCCGGGGATCAGTTATAGCCCGCCGCTCGAAATAACACCGTGGCACGATGCCAAGAAAAATTGCCGCCCGCCTCGTCTGGCGGCGATTATATTTAAGGAAACAGGTCGATGAGCTCCAACATCGTTCTCACCGTTGACGTTCGTGAAGGCACTGGCAAGGGCGCGGCTCGCGCTGCCCGCCGTGAAGACCTGGTTCCAGGCGTCGTTTATGGCGGCACACTTGGTCCGGTCGCGATCAATCTGCGTGGCAATGAAATCCGCAAGGCGCTGCTGAGCGGCAATTTCCTCTCGCACATCATCGAGCTGAAGCATGACGGCAAGAACCAGAAGGTGATTGCCCGCGACATCCAGTTCCACCCGGTGTCCGACAAGGCGATGCATATCGACATGTACCGTGTCGAAGCCGGCACCAAGATCCGGGTGAATGTCGCCGTTCGCTTCGAAAATGAAGAGGCCTGCCCGGCCCTGAAGCGCGGCGGCGTCCTCAACATCGTCCGTCACGATCTTGAGCTGCTCTGCCCGGCCTCTGCCATTCCGGAATACATCGAGGTCGATCTGACCGGTCTGGAAATTGGCGATTCGGTCCATATGTCGGCGATTACCCTGCCGAAGGGTGTGAAGCCAACCATCTCTCGTGACTTTACGATTGCGACGCTGCAGGGCTCGCGCGCAGTTCTCACTGAGCTGGACGAAGAAGACGGCGAAGTCGAAGCTGAAGTCGAAGAAGAAGAAGGCGGCGAGGAGTAATCCTCGCCGGCCGATCCTGAGGGCGGCCGACGATGATGATCCTGGCAGGGCTCGGAAACCCCGAGCCCAAATACCTGCGCAATCGGCACAATGTCGGCTTCATGACGATGGACATCATCGCTGCGGCCTGGAGCGCTGGCCCCTGGCGCAAGCGCTTCAAGGGGCTGTGCGCCGAACTGACGGTATCCACCGCTGCTGGCCCGAAAAAACTCCTCCTGCTGAAGCCGCAGAACTTTTACAATAATTCCGGTGGTTGCGTCGCCGAGGCCGCTCACTTCTTCAAGGTCGCGCCGGAAAATGTCGTGGTTTTCCATGACGAGCTCGACCTCGACCCGGGCAAGTTCCGCCTCAAGACCGGCGGCGGCGCAGCCGGCAATAACGGCATCAAATCCATCACCAGCCAATTCGGTCCCGATTTTCGCCGCGGCCGGATCGGCATCGGTCATCCGGGCGATCGCAACCGCGTCACTGATTATGTCCTGTCCGATTTCGACAAGCATGACGAGCCCTGGCTGATTGACCTGCTTGACGCGATCGCGGATTCCATCGACCTGCTCGCATCAGGCGAGTTCGACGCCTTCCAGACACGCGTGACCCACAAGGCTCCCGCACCGTAACTCCGGCCTGTGGCCCCGACATCAAAAGGACGTGTATCATGGGTTTCAAATGCGGTATTGTTGGCCTGCCCAATGTCGGCAAATCGACCCTGTTCAACGCCCTGACGCAAACCGCTTCGGCTCAGGCTGCGAATTATCCCTTCTGCACCATCGAGCCGAATGTCGGTGATGTCGCTGTGCCCGAGCCGCGCCTGCTGAAACTGGCGGCGATTGCCGGCTCGAAGGAAATCCTGCCGGCCAAGATGAATTTCGTCGACATTGCTGGTCTCGTCGAAGGCGCTTCGAAGGGCGAAGGCCTGGGAAACAAATTCCTCGCCACGATCCGCGAGACCGATGCCATCGCCTATGTGCTGCGCTGCTTCGATGATGACGACATCACCCATGTTGCGGGCAAGATCGACCCGCTCGCCGATCTCGAAACCGTCGAGACCGAGCTGATGCTCGCCGATATGGAAAGCCTGGAAAAACGCAAGGCAGGCCTCGAGAAAAAGGCCAAGTCCGGCGACAAGGAGGCCAAGGCCATCCTGCCGCTGATCGATCTGGCGCTGGCGGAACTGGTCGAAGGCCGCCCGGCGCGCTTCGCCAAAGTGCCCAAGGATGAAGAGAAGGCCTGGCGTGGCCTACAGCTTCTGACCACCAAGCCGGTCCTCTTCATCGCCAATGTCGGCGAAGACGATGCGGCCACCGGCAATGCCTATTCCGAGATCGTCACCAAGCGGGCCGCCGAAGAAGGCGCCGAAGCCGTCGTCATCTCGGCCAAGATCGAGGCGGAGCTGGCGATGCTCGCCAATGAGGAGCGCGCCGAATATCTCGAAGAGCTCGGCCTACACGAAGCCGGCCTCGATCGCCTGATCCACACCGGCTACAAGCTGCTCGATCTGGTGACCTATTTCACCGTCGGCCCGAAAGAAGCGCGCGCCTGGACCATCCATGAAGGCTGGACCGCACCGCAGGCCGCCGGCGTCATCCATGGCGATTTCGAAAAAGGCTTCATCCGCGCCGAAACCATCGCCTATGAAGACTTCGTCGCCTGCAATGGCGAAGCCGGCGCCAAGGAAGCGGGCAAGATGCGCGCCGAAGGCAAGGAATACATCGTCCATGATGGCGACGTAATGCATTTCCGGTTCAACGTTTAGGCGTGGGATTGCGGTTGGGGCTGGGCGCTGCCCCGTTGCCATCCTGCCCTCAGTCCACGCCAACGCGTCCTGGAATCCGCAGGGTCACGGTGAACCCCGCCAGCCCCCGGCTCATCTCCACGGCAGCACCATGCCCTTTGGCCACGGCCTGAACCACGGCAAGGCCAAGTCCGAAGCCACCTGGACCCATGGTGCGCGCTTCCGACAATCGTTCAAAGGGTTCCAGCGCCCGCTTCATCTCAACTTCGGCAATCCCGGCGCCAGGATCGGTGACCGTGATTTCGACCCCCTCCCCAATCGCCTGCAACCTCACCTTGGCGCTGCCACCATATTTGACGGCATTGTCGATGAGGTTCCGGACGGCCCGCGCCAGCGCATCGGCACGGCATTCCAGATAGATGCCATGATCGCCGGTGAGCTCGACCTGATGACCCAGTTCGCAGAAATCCTCGCACTCACTCTCCAGCATTGAGTAGACATCAACGGTCCGCAGTGGCTCGGACAAGGATTTGGCCTGGAGAAAATCGAGGGCGGAAGTATTGATCCGCTCCAGCTTCTCGATACCGGTCAACAGATCGGCCCGTATCTGCTCGTCTTCGACGAGTTCAGCGCGAAGACGGAGCGCCGTGAGCGGGGTACGGATATCATGGCTGATGGCGGCCAGCGTCAGCGTGCGCCGCCTGAACTCCTCGGCGACGGTCTCCTGCATGGTATTGAAGGTGGTGATGGCGCGATGGATATCTTCCGGACCGCTGGGCTCGACCGGTGAGACCGTCAGTCCCGCGCCGAAGCGCTGAGCCGCTTCAGTGAGGTTGTGCAAGGGCCTGTTGAGCTGACGCAGAAGCACAAGGGCAACGGCAGCGGTAATCAGGAAGATCGCACCGACCTGTGTGATCCACCCGGCGATTTCCCGATAATGCCATTCATGGGGATGCACTTCCGCTTCAAACCAGCGCCCGTCCTGGAGCTGGGCACTGATGACAATACCTGTCTGGGGCAAGTCAATTTCCTCGAAAGAACATTCCGGAAAGGAAAAGTCCGGCCGATCCAGGGTCGCATATCTCGCCAGGACGCGATCCGCGCCCAGGCCGAGCCGGCTGGCGATAAACGCGCCGATCGCCCGGGTATCCGGCGTCTCGCCCGTGCCCGGGAAGGGCTGTGCACTGATCCGATAGCCGGCATGGCATTTCGACGTTCTGCGGACGAGCTCCTCGACTTCGCTAGCCGGCAAGGCCTCGACCAGCGGCACATAGGCTTCAAGCCGGTTGATGATGCGCTCATGCCCGGCGGTCTCGATCACCCCATCATGCTTGGCGATCTCGAGGATCGTCAGCGCCACAAGCTGCACCAGCAAGGCCCCGGCGAACAAGGCCGCCATCTGGCCCTCAATACTACGCGGTGTGAGGCGGAGAATGCGTTTCATCACAGCCAAGCCAGCTCACAGGCGAATTCATAGCCGCCACCCCAATGGGTCAGAATGATGCGTGGGTCTTTCGGATCGGCTTCCAGCTTCCGCCGCAGCCGGCTGATCTGGTTGTCGATACTGCGGTCGAATAACTGGGCATCGCGTCCGCGCGTCAAATCGAGCAATTGCTCGCGATTGAGGGCGAAACCGGCATGTTCAATCAATGCGGTCAGCAGCAAGTGTTCACCGGAACTCAATCTCACCATGACCGCGTCGGGGCCCACCAATTCCTTGCGTTTCAAATCAAAGGTCCAGCGGTCAAATTTCACCACCCCACGGACCTTTTTCTGGCGACGGGGCAACATCTCCGTCCGCCGCAGCACTGATTTGACCCGCGCCAATAGCTCGCGTGGATTGAACGGTTTGCCAAGATAGTCGTCGGCGCCGATCTCGAGCCCAACAATCCGGTCGGTTTCGTCCGACAGGGCAGTCAAGAGAATGATCGGGATGCGAGCGGTTTCCTGCAAGCGGCGGCAGATGCGCAAGCCATCTTCACCCGGCAGCATGACGTCCAGAATGACAAGGTCGATCGCCGAACTCGCGAGAATGCGATCCATCTCCCGGCCATCGGCGGCAAGACTGATTCTGTAGCCGTGTTTGGCCAGGTAATCCCCCAGCGGCTTTCGAATATCGAGCTCATCATCAACGACAAGGATGTGAAGCGATTGTTCGGGCATGGCCTCGGTCAAACAGAAAACGACAGGGATACTCTAGGTCATTTGCCGTTGCCGAGTCTGCCGGGACCTGCCGGGAAATTTGTAACAAGATGTCCCGACCGGCGGGCTGGCGACCTTGCGTTACCAATTGAACGACCGGGAGGGACACTTCGGGGCCCGCGCCGGTCTATTGCCTCATCATCAGTATTTTTTCTCAGGCGAGGCAATCATGATTTTTCGACCCTTGGCGCCGCTAGCGTGCGGAACCCTCCTTCTGGCGGCCATGGCAAATCCGGCCGTGATCGCGCAATCTCCCCGTCCATCTGGACCTGCCGCAGCAAGCGGGTCGTCGCCGGGCACCGATGGCCGGATATTCGAGGCCAATTTTTTTGCAGCCCATGCGCCCGTCTCGGCCTTGGACATGATCGCGCAACTTCCCGGATTTGTCCTGTCAGAGGGCGACACCTCCCGGCGCGGCCTGGCCGACAGCTTCGGCAACCTGCTTATTGATGGCGCCCGGCCTTCCAATAAATCCGTGCCGCTCAGCACGGTCTTGCGTCGCATTCCCGCCGCGACCGTTCTGCGCATCGAGCTGGTCCAGGGTGACATGTCCGGCATGGAACGGCACGGGCATGCCCGTCTGGCCAATATCGTCCTGAGGCAGAATTCCGGCCAGTCCGGTTCCTACCAATTCCTGCTGCAGCACATGGCTGATGGGCGCGTCATGCCCTTGGGGTCCGCCTCGATCACCCATCCCTTCGAGCGCGGTGAATTCACCGCTGGCCTGGAGATTTCGCTATGGTCGGCGCGCGAGAGCCGAAGACGCCTCGGCACGAACGCTACAGGCGCGCCCCTGTATCGCAGCGAAGAGACCGATCAGGTCCTTGATCGCGGCGTGACACCCACACTATCGCTTGATCTGGAGATGGAGGACGGGGCCAGTCTGAGGCTGGATGCCGACATGTATTTCTGGACGTATCATCGGGCCGTGTTTCGGACGGGAGAGTCGGCCGATCCCGGCGGATACACGCCGTCACAATTTCTGAGCAGCCAGACCCGCGATCACGGCGCGAACCACCGTCTGGCCGGCAGCTATGAACGCCGGATCTCCGCCAACCTGACATCGCAAACCATCGCGCTGGCCAGCCAGGAAATTATGGAAAATGGTCCGGAGCGGGTCGAGACCTTTCTGCCTGAAACCGGATTTCTTCGGGCCGAAATCGTCCGGTTTTCCGATCGTCAGGAAGAGTATGCGCTGCGCCAGAACTTCACCTGGCAACCGGCTGAGTATCATTCCGTCAGTTTCGGTGCCGAGACGGCGTTGAACCGGGGTGACACGCGGTTGGCGATCAGTCTGGAAACGCGCGGACCGTCATCCGCCACCGAACTGCCCGTCTCTGTCTCGCTGATCGAGGAGGTGCGCAGCGAAGTATTTGCCGAGCATGTGTGGACCATCAATCCGCGCGCTGCAATAACATCAGGCCTCCGTTGGGAATATTCACAATTATCGCTCGACGGCGACGCCCGTCAGGATCGGGACTTCGCGTATCTCAAACCCTCTGTCACGCTCGATTACAGCTGGAATGACCGGCATCGGGCGCGCCTGTCATTGCGACGGGATGTCGATCAACTGCGCTTCTCCAAATTCGCCAATTCCGTCGACCTCACCGACAATTCATCCACCATAGGCAATCCGGACTATGTCCCGCAAAACCTGTGGATTGCCGAACTCGAGTTCGAGCGGCGCTGGGGCGAGTCCGGCGCTGTCCTGCTCCGGCTTGACCGGAGCTGGGCCCGTGACCTCGACGACTGGATTCCCGTGCAATCCGGAACCCGCGTATTCGACGCTCCGGGCAATATCGGCGATGGAACGCGTTGGCGTGCGAAGCTTGAACTCTCCACCGATTTGGTGGCCTTCGGTCTCGACAATGCCCAGTTCGACCTGGCCTATACCTTCCAGCATACCAACGTCTCTGATCCACTCACACTGCAGGATCGCTCATGGTCGGGCACCCGGGATCACGTGGTCTCGCTCGAATTTCGCCAGTCGCTCCCGGCACGGCAGCTGGCTTGGGGCTGGGAATATGACTGGCGCACACCTGCCACCACCTATCGGGCTCAAGAGATCTGGCGTGACGGTTATCCAACAGGTGCGCTTGATATTTTTCTGGAAACTTCGCGCTGGGGCCATTCGACCCTGCGGGCCGGGGTCAGAGAGGTGATTGAGGCTGATCGCGACCGCCAACGCGTCTTCTTCGCCGGTTCCCGGGCATCAGGTCTTATTGCCCGGACGGAAAACCGAACCTCAACCCACGGCCCGCTTGTCTATCTCGAATTGACCGGTTCGTTTTAGTCGCATGGAGCCGCGCCGTCGCGGCTGGCGTTTGTCCGGGGACATCGGGATGGGAGGCGGCCCGGACCTCGGGGTCCGGGCCGCCTCCCCGCATCGACATCGCCGCCCGAACCGCCTAAGCCGCTTCCCAACACATCCCCGCCCACGGAGCCCGCCAATGTCCGACCTGCCCGCCTGCCCGAAATGCGCCTGTGTCTACACCTACGAAGACGGCCCGCTGCTGGTCTGTCCTGAGTGTGCGCATGAATGGCCGGCGCAGGCCGCTGCCGAGAGCGGCCCGGTCTGGCGTGATGCCAATGGGGCGGAGTTGGTGGATGGCGACAGCGTGACGGTGATCAAGGATCTCAAGGTCAAGGGCACCTCCCTTGTCGTCAAGGTCGGCACCAAGGTGAAGAATATCCGCCTGGTCGAGGGCGATCACGATATTGATTGCCGCATTGAGGGTGTCGGTGCGATGCAGCTGAAGTCGCAATTCGTCAAGAAGGCCTGAGCCTAAAAGGGGACAGGTATAATTAACGCGCTGGCGCGGCGGTGACAGTCTGGCGAACCACCCGAGACGCGTTAATTATACCTGTCCCCTTTTTCGCAAACGCTGGAGGATTATCATGCTGCGACGCCAATTTGTCATTTCCACCCTTGCCCTCACCCTCGCCGCGCCTGCCCTGGCGCAGGGCTTTGGCCGGTTGAGCCAGGGCGATGCGCGTTCGGGCATTCGCGCCGCGCTCGATACCGCCTCGCGCCTGGCGACCGAGCGGTTGGGACGGCCGGACGGTTTCTTCGCAGATCCAGCGGTTCATATTCCCTTGCCCCGCAATATCGCCACCCTGCAGACCCAGCTGCGCCGCGTCGGCATGTCGGGCCCGGTCGATGATCTGGAATTGCGCATCAACCGGTCTGCCGAAGCGGCGATGCCCGAGGCCGGTCGCATCTTCACCGATGCCGTGCAGTCGATCACGCTCAGCGATGCCGTCTCGATCGTGCGCGGCAGCGATACCGCAGCGACGGATTATCTGCGCGGCCGCAGCGAGAGCCGTCTGACCGGTCTGCTGCGCCCCGGCATGGAGAGCGCACTGACGGGATCGGGCGCCTATCAGGCCGTTGATGCCGTGGAACCGCAGATCTCACGCGGCCAGAACATGCTCGGTGGCCTGTTTGGCAATCGCAGCGCCACCGGCTCGCTCCGCGACATAGTGACCGATCATGCTGTCAGCCGGGCGATCGACGGCGTCTTCCACTATATAGGCTTGGAAGAACGTGCCATCCGCCAAGACCCGGTACGTCGCGGCACGGATTTGTTGCGACGGGTGTTTGGATAGCGAGACCGGACCCGTGTTGCAGGAGTGCACCGATGACTAAAGACCGCCCCATCGATGCGGCGTTGATTTCCGATCTGGTTGATGCGTTTTACGCCCACGTCCGCCTCGACCCGGTGCTGGGCCCGATCTTCGATGGTGAAATCGGCGATGGCTGGGATGCGCATCTGGACAAGCTGAAGAGCTTCTGGCGCTCGGTGATGATGCAGGAAGGCAGCTATTCCGGACGCCCGATGCCGGTCCATATGCGCCTGAAAGGCCTGACGCCGGAGCATTTCCAGCGCTGGCTTGGCCTGTTCGAGCAAACGCTCGGCGAGATCGGCGCCAGTGACGCAGCCGCGGCGGCCCTGATGGATCGCGCGCAGCGGATTGCGAAAAGCTTCCAGCTGAATATTTTCTACAATCCGGCACAGGGCTGAGCCCCTCCCACGCTCCCATTCCGGCTTGCATGAGCCGTCAGCCTTGTTAAGCACGATCCAGACGGGCTTCAGCCCCGAGTCTGGAGTTCCCGATGTCAGCAGCGATCAAACCCGCCGGCGATAGCCCAGCCATGTCGCTGGGTGAGTTGGTGGCGCTGCTGGTTGCGATGACAGCGGTCGTTGCGCTCGCCATCGACATGATGCTGCCGGCGCTGGACGAAATTGCCGCCGATCTCGGCACCGCTCACGCCAATGACCGCCAATATGTCATCACGACCTACCTGCTGGGCTTTGGCCTGGCGCAACTGATTTACGGGCCGCTCTCGGATGCCTATGGCCGCAAGCCGGTCATTCTTGGCGCGCTCGGCCTGTTCCTCGTCGCCACGTTGGCTTGCATGTTCGCCCAGACCTTCGAAGCGCTGTTGCTGGCGCGTCTGCTGCAGGGCTCGGCCGCGGCCGCATGCCGGGTGATCGCGACCGCCATCGCGCGCGATCTGACCTCCGGCCGGCGGATGGCGGAAGTGATGTCGATGGTGATGACCGTCTTCATGGCGGTCCCGGTGCTGGCGCCGGGTCTGGGACAACTGATCCTGTTCTACCTGCCTTGGCAGGGCGTGTTCGGTTTCCTGTTTCTGTTCGCGCTTGGCCTGGTGTTGTGGCTGCATTTCCGGATGCCCGAAACCCTGCACCCGGAATACCGGCAGAAGCTGGGCTTGGGCAGCTCGGTGCGCGCCTTCGCCGAGGCGATGACGACGCGGCTGATGCTCGGTTATACGCTGGCCGGCGCGGCCTTCTTCAGCGGCCTCTATGGTTTTCTCGGCTCTTCGGAACAGATTTTCGCCGAACACTTCCAGCTCGGTGACCGTTTCCCGCTTGCCTTCGCCGGGATTGCTTTCGGCATGGGCCTCACCAGCTACGCCAATTCCAAACTGGTGATGCGTTGGGGCCAGCGCCGGCTGTCTCACGGCGCCCTGATCGGCTTCACCGTGATCAGTGTCGTCCATTCTGCAGTGTTGATGTCCGGGGTCGATAATCTCGCGGTCTTCATGGTTCTGCTGGCTGCGGCGATGGCATTGCTCGGCCTGATCGGGGCCAATTTCAGCGCCATCGCGATGGAACCGGTGGGCCATATCGCCGGCACCGCCTCGGCGGCCTATGGCTTCGTCACCGGCGTCGCCGCCTCGCTGATTGGCGCTCTGATCGGCCAGCTCTATGACGGCACAGCGATACCCTTGGTCACCGGCCAGGCCCTGATGGGGGCATTGGCGATCGTGATCGTGCTGGTCACCGAGCGCGGGCGATTATTCGAAAATCATGAGGGCGAGGCCGCTATCGCCGACACCTAGCTTGCTACTGGTGCCGGGCGTGGCAGCCGGGGCGCGGTCTGTTAGCCTGACGCTCCAGTTTCAGGGAGGAGAGCGGGCATCATGTCATTTAACACCATCACCTATGCGGTCGAAGACCATGTCGCGACCATCACGCTGAACCGGCCGCACCGGCTCAATGCCTTCACCTATGAAATGGGCGATGAACTGATTGCCGCCTTCGATGCCAGCGACGCCGACGATGATGTGCGCGCCGTGATCGTCACCGGCGAGCCGCCAGCCTTTTGTGCCGGTGCCGATTTGTCGATGGGTGCGGAGACGTTCGATCTGATCGGACGCTCGCAGGAGAGCGGCGAGTTTGACGCTGCCGATCCGCAATGGCGCGATGCCGGCGGCAAGCTCAATTTGCGCATCTGGGACAGTCTCAAACCGGTGATCGGCGCGATCAATGGCGCCTCGGTCGGGATCGGCGCGACGATGATCCTGCCGATGGATATCCGGCTGGCCTCGATCGACGCCAAATTCGCCTACCCCTTCGCCAAGCGCGGCATTGTCTGGGATGGCTGCGCCAGCTGGTTCCTGCCGCGCGTGGTGGGCATTTCAACCGCGATGGACTGGGGCCTGACCGGGCGGACCTTCACCGCCGCTGAAGCGTTCGAGGCCGGACTGGTCGCACGCGTGGTACCTGCCGGAGACCTGATGCCCGAAGCGCGCAAGCGGGCGAAAGAGATCGTCGAGCGCTGTGCACCGATCTCCGTTGCCCTGATGCGCCGCATGGCCTGGCGCATGCTCGGTGCGAGCCACCCCATGGAAGCGCACCGGGTTGAAACCCGCGGCATTCTTCAAGCCGGCATCGGACCGGATGCGAAGGAGGGTGTGATGTCCTTTCTGGAAAAGCGCACGCCGGAGTTTCCGCTCAAAGTCTCGACCGACCTGCCCGACTGGCATCCCTGGTGGGATAGTGCCGAGGATGATTACTAGGCACCCCGGTTCGGAAATCCTCCCACACACCCTGTGGCTGTGCTAGTCTGGCGTCCTCATTGGCTGTGAGGTTTCGCCATGCCCGGACATGTATTGCTGATCCATGGTTGGAGTGCGCCCGATAAATCCATGGCCGAAGTCGGCCATTTCCTGACCGCTCACGGCTATCAGATCGCCGATCTCTTCCTGGGCGGTTATCCGTCCATGTCAGACGATGTGAGGGTCGAGGATTCGGCGCGGCGGATGCAGGCGGTGATCACTGAAATGCAGAGCGATGGGCGGCTGCCGGCCCGCTTCCACCTGATCGTGCACTCGACCGGTGCGCTGGTGGCGCGGCGCTGGCTCGCCGATATCTACCCGGAGGGCGGCGGCCCGGTCGACAATTTGCTGATGCTGGCACCGGCCAATTTTGGCTCGCCGCTGGCGACGCTGGGGCGTTCCCTGCTGACGCGGGTGATCAAGGGCTGGAATCGTGGCTTTCAGACCGGGACGGAATTTCTACACGCGCTCGAGCTTGGCTCACACCTGCAGCAGGACATCGCGCTGATCGACCGGCTTTCGCCGGATGGCGAGACTAAGAGCCCCTTCTCGGCCAGTGGCACACGGCCCTTCGTCATCGTCGGCGCCTGCCAGATCCCCGGCACCCAGATCCTCGGCGAGGAGGCTTGGGACGGCACGGTGCGCATCGCCAGCGCCAATATCGACCCACAAGGCCTGACCGTCGATTTCACTGACGGCTCGCTGACGGAACCAAAGCTGACACCCTGGACCCGGCGCGGCCCGGACAACACACCCTTCGCCGTCTTGCCCGACCGTCATCACCTCACTGTGTTGCGCCCCGATCCGGACCGGAGCGAATCGAAGGACCCGGCAACGGCGGGCCGCTTGTCGCAACTCATCCTTGACGCGCTGGCGGTGAATACTCCGGCCGGATATGAGCGGGTCGCGACGCAATGGACCGCAGTCTGCGATGAAACGCGGCGGCTGGCCCAAGACGGCGAGGAGGCCGACGCCCTGCGCGAGCGCATTCTCGGGCGGGCCAGTGCCGATAAAAGCCGCTTCAATGAATTCTACCAGATCGTGGTCGATGCCGTGGATGATAGCGGTCTGCCGGTGACCGATTACCAGGTCTGGCTGACGGCACCGAAAATCTCTGGCAAGAACAGCGTCAGCAGCGGCAAGGCGATCACCCGGATCGAGATCGATGCCCACAACAATCTGATCAAGGGCGCCCACCGCAATCGCCGCAATAGTGAAAGGCGGGTTCTGCACCTTGATCGCCGCGCCCTGTTGCAGAATGAGGGCTTTCTCAAGAAGACCCTCAGCCGGGCCTATGAGCCAGTCTTGGCAGCGGCGATCACCGCAGCATCGCCCGGCGAAAAGATTGCCTATTTCTCGAAGGATGCGCGCGAAGGCGGCGGCCTGATCCGGCTGCGTGCGCGCTCGCCGAGCGAGGCCGAAGACGGGGATCGTTTTCTGCGCCGCTATGCGACGCATTTCATCCGCGTCATCATTCCACGAGTGCTTGATGATGACGTGTTTACGGTCCGGCCGCTGGAGTAGCTTGCGCCCACATAGGGTGATTGGGAAGCTCACCCAATCGGCTGCACTGGATCGATCCTGCCGGAAACTGGATCCATTTGATTGCGCTAACAGCGCAGGGGCGAGACGTTCTGTTTCGAGTTCACATCAGAAGGTCAGCGGGCGTAGTTGGATCGAGCCGCTGATAACTACTCGGTTTCCATCTTGGTGGGGGAGGAACAACATGTCCCATATCGTGAAAAACAGGTCGCAATCTGGCGGCACGGTCATTCTGGCAGTTGTCGGAGCGTTGCTCTTTGGGCCGCCAGCCTGGGCCGCCTCTTCACTCGAAACACGAGCCTTGAGCGGCGAGTTCGATCTTGAAGCTCGCCTCCGCTCCTCACTGGAGACGGCTGCGTTGGAGGCCAGCGCGATCCCGGCTAGCGCCGAGCACCGGACCGGCGTTCCATCCGAGGAAGCATTGTTGGAGCTGATGGGTGACGATTGTCGCGCACCGGATGGGACCCAATACTTTACTCGATTTTCTGAGATGTTCGGACCGATTGCGGATGTCGACCTCGAAGGACTGGTGAATCAGGTTTACGACGGTCGAGCACAGCAAGGAGCATTCGGCGAAAGCAACCTTCCACCAGACACCTCCCTACCCTCCAAACTCGTGCAAGCCGCTGCGGTGGATACTGCGCTCAGCCGATGGCACGGCTCCCACATCGAAGCCCTGATAACAACGAGTGACACCCCCAGGACCCCGGTGGCGATCGTCGCTCGCGCCCGCTGTCAATTGGGGTCGCAGAATGCCGCCTTGCTCCAGCGTTTCATCGAGGAGGAGGGGTTTCCGAGTGCGGGGGTGTATGGGGATGCGGTCGCGCAGGCAGGCCTCCTGGCACTTAAACATGCCGACCCGGGTAGTGCGATAGTCGATGAGTATGCGGACTTGGCCGAGATCGCCTTTGAAGAGGGAAATATTGAGCGCGTCCCTTACGCATTCCTTCTGGACAGCCTCGCGAGACTTCGTGGTCAACCCATGATCTTCGGCACTTATATTCGGTGCGTGGAGGGCCATGCGACGGTGTCGGGTGAAATCGCCGAGCCGGACACCGTTGACGCTCGAAGAGCGGAATTCGGATTGTGGTCGCTGTCCGAACAGCTCGCACTCATTGAGCCGCACTGTGCTGAATGGGAATGATTCAGGACCCGCGGAGATTTACCTTAAAGCAACACGCCTTCAGCGACCTTGACGGCCTCGCCGCCGATCATCAATTCGGTCAACTTGCCGGCTTCGATCCGCAGCAACATCCGGATATGGCTGGGACGGCCCATTTCGAGGCCCTGGTAGAGGCTGATCGAGTGATCGCCATCGCCCAAGCCCCCCTGTTCGGCAATCAAGCCGGCGAAGGCTGCAGCCGCGCTGCCGGTTGCCGGGTCTTCCATCAGGCCGAGATTGGGGGCGAACATGCGGGCGCGCCAATCGGTGGTGTGGTCGGTCGATGAGGCCTTGGCGACCACGAAGGCCGCGATCGGCTCATCGCCGCCAAACGCATCGTCAAAGGCCACCGTATTGATGCGGATATTGGCCATCGTCTCGGCGAAGCGCACCGGCACGA
This sequence comes from uncultured Maricaulis sp., assembly GCF_963975345.1. NCBI lineage: Bacteria > Pseudomonadati > Pseudomonadota > Alphaproteobacteria > Maricaulales > Maricaulaceae > Maricaulis > uncultured Maricaulis sp. The sequence goes on from NZ_CAXBGE010000010.1 coordinate 46,994, forward strand.
TGGCGTAGGGCACGCCGGCCGACCAGATGCCGCCCTGCACCGCAGTCTGCAGGAAATCGCCGGCCTTGAGACCGAGCGCTTCGACGATCGGGTCGAGCTCGGGCAGCTCGCCGAGATATTCCGGCAGCTTGGGCGCGAAGAAACGCGCCGAGCCCTGGACCGGGCTGGCATAGCGCGCATCGGTGGTGACATCGCCGACGGTCTCTTCGAGCACATAACGCCGGCGTTTGCCCGGCTCACCGCCAGCCTTGAGCGCGAGGGCGACAGCAGCACCGACCGTGGGATGTCCGGCGAAAGGCAATTCGGTTTTCGGCGTGAAGATGCGCAGGCCGTAATCGGCCTCTTGGCCTTTCGGCTCGGTGATGAAGACGGTTTCCGACAGGTTGAACTCGGCGGCGATCACCTGCATCGCGACATCGTCGAGATCATCGGCTTCGAGCACCACGGCGAGCGGATTGCCGGAAAAGGCCTGATCGGTGAAGACATCAAGGATGAGATAGGGATGCGGCATGGCTGAGCTCCTGGCGCGGACTAGTCTTCGTCAACCGCTTCAACGTCTTCTTCAGTCAGCCCGCCATCGAGGCGCCAGCCATAGCCATCGCCCTGGGCGAGGGTTTCGGCCAGCCAAGGCAGGAGCGCGAGGAGCTTTTCCTCCAGCTGCCAGGGCGGATTGATGATGATGACGCCGGCACCCGACAGCTTTCCCTCGCTGGCCAGATCGCGAATCCACAAATCGGCACGCAGGATTTTTTCCGGCTCGAAGCCCTGTTCGGTGATCAGCCATTCGGTCAGGCCGTTATCGAACCGGTCAGCGGCCCAGAGATTTTTCAGGGAACGCCAGAAGACATAGGTCCCGATGGGCCATTTCTTCAGCGCCGGCATCACCGCTTCGGCCAGATGCGCCAGCTCGTCGCGATCCTCAAAGGGCGGGTCGATCAGCACCAGGCCACGCTTTTCTTTCGGCGGCACCAGACCGGTGAGGGCCTTGTAGCCATCGCGATGCTCGACCTTGACGCGGCCATCGCGGGCGTAGCGCCGTTCCAGCGTGCGCGCATCGGCCTCGTGCAATTCGCACAACTGGATGCGGTCCATCGGCCGCGCGATACGGGCGGCGATTTCCGGCGAGCCGGGATATTCGGTCAGGGCGCCGGGATTCATCTCGGCCAACAGGTCGAGATAGGGCTTGAGCGCTGCGGCGACATCATCGGGCATGTCGGCACCGAGTATGCGGCCGATCCCGTCAACCCATTCCGGGCTGCGAGCCGCCTCGTCGGAGGTGAGGTCATAGGCCCCGATCCCGGCATGGGTGTCGATCACCCGATAGGGTTTGTCCTTGGCCCCGAGATGATCGAGGCAAAGCGCGAGGATGGCGTGCTTGACGACATCGGCGAAATTTCCGGCGTGGAAGGCGTGACGATAATTCATGGCCGGGCTATAGCGCGGACGCGGTCGCATTTCCATAACGCGCTGCGGCCATACAAAACGGGGGCAAGCCAAGCTGAATCGACGGTCGATTCGCCGGCGGGCTTGTCATAGGCTGAAGTCCTGTTTCAAAAGGGGTGAAACCGGATGTTCGTGAAGCTCTATCGGCAAATGCAACGCGATGCCGAGTTCGACACCCGCCGCCGCTACAAGATCGGCTGGTTGTTCAAGGAAGAGAAGGCGAGCCTGATCTGGGACGCGCCGCAGGCCGTCAGCTTCGATGTGCCCAAGCCGACAACGTCGAAATCGGCGACGGTGTGTCCAGCGGCAATCGAGTTCGACCGGCGTCATTTCGCGATCAATTGCCCGATCGATCTGCATCTGCGCATGCAGCCAAACGCCCAAGGCCAGCTGACGCTGACCAATGTCGACGGCCCGATGGCCTCGACCCGCCCGGCCGGCCTGCAGCAAATCCTCGCCCTGTCACCGCAAAATGAATGGCGCCATCCCAGCCGGCCAATGCTGCAGATCGCGACGCCTTTCGTCTTCGTCTCCGACGACCCGGTCTATGTGAACCAGTTCCCGCCCTTCCTGCACTACATGCCGGCGCAGCGGCCCGGTGTGATGCTGTGTGGCCGTTTCCCGATTGATGTCTGGCCGCGCCAGCATATGTGGGCCTTCGAGTGGCATGACCTGTCGAAGGATTTGATCCTCAAGCGCGGCGAACCGCTCTTCTATGTCCGCTTCGAGACGCCCGACCCGTCGGCGCCGGTCCGGCTGGTGGAAGCGGAACGCACGCCGGAACTGCTCAGCTTCATCGCCTCGCTCACCGACGTGACCAATTTCGTCAATCAGAGCTTCCAGCTGTTCAAGACCGCGCGCGAACGCCGGCCCAAGACGCTGCTGGTGGAGAAGACGCGCTAGCTGGCATCCATACAAACCGTAACTTCCCCTCCATCTGTGATCGTCCTAGTGTCCGGTCAAACATTTTGGGGAGATCATCATGATACGCATTCTGGCTCTGGCCTTGGCCATGACCTGTCTGACGGGCGGCGCTTTCGCCGACGACGACGCCAGCCCGATTCCTGAAGCGCGCAGCTTCGAATCCCACGCCCAGGTGACAGTCAACGGACAACGCATCCGCTATACCGCGACTGCCGGCGAGACCTATTTGCGCGATGAAGACGGCAATCCAACGGCCTCGATCTTTTCGACCACCTATATCGCGGACGGTCATGCCGATCCGCGTACGCGGCCTGTCGCCTTCATCTTCAATGGCGGCCCCGGCTCGGCCAGTCTCTGGCTGCATATGGGCGTGTTCGGCCCGCAACATCTGGTCTTGCCAAATGCCCAGGATGACGGCGCCGCACCCTTCGATGTCGTTGAAAACACCCGTTCCATTCTCGATGTCGCCGATCTGGTCTTCGTCGATCCGGTCGGCACCGGCTGGAGCCGCCCGCTTGGCGAGCATGAAGGTTCGGAATTCTGGGGCGTTGATGAGGATGGCGAGAGCTTGGCCCAGTTCATCCGGATCTGGCTGTCGGAACACCAGCGCTGGAACTCGCCGAAATACCTGCTCGGCGAAAGCTATGGCACGCTGCGGATCGGTTCCCTGCTGAACCAGCTGGAGGGCTCCTTCACCGATGTGTCGATCAATGGTGTCGTGCTGATTTCGACCGTGCTCGATTTCCGCTTTGACGACACCTCCGAGGGCAATGATATCGGCTATATCGGCCTGATGCCGGGCTATGCCGCGACCGCTTGGTATCATAACCGCGTCGACCACTCGGCCTGGAATAACGATATCGAAGCCTTCCTCGCCGAGGCCCGCACTTTCGCGGTTGAGGAATACATGCCCGCCCTGATTTATGGCGTGACGCTGCCGGCCGACCGCCGGGCGCATATCGTCAGCGAACTCGCACGCTTTACCGGCCTGTCCGAGCAATATCTCGACCGCTCGAATATGCGTGTCTCACTCGGCCGCTTCCAACGCGAACTCTTGAGGGATCAAGGCCTGTCGGTTGGACGTCTTGATGCGCGTTATACCGGCGTTGAAGTCGATGGTGTCGGCGAACGTCCCGACGAAGACCCCAGCTTTTACGGTATTGATGGCGGCTTCACCTCGGCCATGCTGGATTATTTCGGCCGGACGCTGGGCGTTGATCTGACGGAATATTATTCCACCATTGGCGGCGTTCGCGGCTGGAATTGGGAAACCCGGGAATCCGGTGGCAATAGCTATATCAATGTCGGCCCCTGGATCGCGCGTGCGATGCGGCAGAACTCCGATCTCCAGGTGATGGTGGCCCAGGGCTATTACGATCTGGCGACGCCCTTCATGGGCGCGGAAATGATGTTCCATCAGCCTGGATATGTGCAGGAGCGGGTCCATTTCCGTTATTATGACTCAGGTCACATGGTGTATCTCAACGATCCCTCGATGACGGCCCTGACCGAGGATGTGCGCGGCCTGATCAACGACCGCTAAAAGCGGCGCTTCGGCTCGCCGATAGCATCGGCTGCAGCCGCGAAAGCACGCTGGGCTCTTTTGACGCCTGTAAAGAAGGCCCCGGCAATTGTCAGGGCCTTCTTCATGTGCGCCGGCGGCGAAGATCAGCGACGCCCCTACCCCCAAGCGCGCCAAGGCGAATTTCCAGCCAACCAAACTGTAACTTTCCCTCAGGACCCCAGCGCTTTAGACCGCCGTGAAATTATTGGAAGGAAACACCATGATCCGCACACTTGTCGCCACGCTCAGCCTCGCCATGATTTCCGTCGGCGCTGTCGCTGAGGAGGCCGCGCCAATCCCCGAGGCGCGCAGCTATGAAACCAGCGGCCAGGTAACGGTCAACGGACAGCGCGTGCGATATACGGCAACGGCCGGTGAAACCTATCTGCGTGATAGTGACGGCAATCCAACGGCCTCGATTTTTGCCACAACCTACATCGCGGACGGCACCAGCGATCCTCGCACCCGCCCGGTGGCCTTCGTCTTCAATGGCGGCCCGGGCTCGGCCAGCCTGTGGCTCCATATGGGCGTATTCGGGCCTCAGCACCTGGTTCTCCCGGATGCCGGCGACGACGGCGCCGCGCCCTATGATATTGTTGAGAACACCCGCTCCATTCTGGATGTGGCCGATTTGGTATTTATCGACCCGGTCGGCACAGGCTGGAGCCGCCCACTCGGCGAGCATGAAGGCTCTGAATTCTGGGGCGTGAACGAGGACGCCGCAAGCCTGGACCAGTTCATCCGCATCTGGCTGTCGGAGCATCAACGCTGGAACTCCCCGAAATACCTGCTCGGCGAGAGCTATGGCACAACGCGTGTTGGCGCCCTGCTGAACCAGCTGGAAGGCGGCTACACCGACGTCGCCATCAACGGCGTCGTGTTGATCTCGACCGTTCTGGACTTCCGCTATAACGACACGTCGGACGGCAATGATGTCGGTTATGTCGCCTTGATGCCCGGCTACGCGGCGGCCGCCTGGCATCACAACCGTATCGACCGCTCCGCCTGGAACAATGACATCGACACATTCCTCGCCGATGCGCGCACCTTTGCCATTGAAGACTACATGCCCGCGCTGATGTATGGCGTCTCGCTGCCAGCCGAACGCCAGGCACAGATCGCCAGCGAATTGTCTCAGTTTATCGGCCTGCCCGCGGTCTATCTTCAGCGTTCCAATCTGCGCGTCCCGCTCAGCCGGTTCCAGCGCGAGCTGCTGCGCGACCAGGGCCTTTCAGTCGGTCGCTTCGATGCCCGCTATACCGGCATCGAGATTGATGGTGTCGGCGAACGGCCGGATGCTGATCCGAGCTTTTATGGCATTGATGGCGGATACACCGCCGCGATGCAGGACTATTTCGGACGCACCCTCGGGGTCGATCTGACCCAGCCCTACGCCACCCTCGGCGATGTCGGAGACTGGAACTGGGATACCGGTCGGATGGGCAATAACAGCTACATCAATACCGGCCCATGGATCGCCCGCGCCATGCGGCAGAATTCAGACCTGCAAGTACTGGTCGCCCAGGGTTATTACGATCTGGCCACCCCGTTCATGGGCGCGGAGCTAATGTTCCACCAGCCCGGCTTTGTGCAGGACCGGGTGCATATGCGCTATTATGACAGTGGCCATATGGTCTATCTCAACGATCCGTCGATGACGGCGCTCACCGACGATGTGCGCGGCCTGATCACCAACCGCTAAGGCCTATTTCGCCTCGCGCGTCAGATCAAAGCCGGCCGCGATGGCGCAGATCACAAAATACATCACCACTGCGGAGGATCCGGCGACAGCCAGGTCCTCCGGCGGTGGGGTGGTCATGCCGAGATAGAACAGACCCAGCATCAGGGCCGTAGCGATGAAGGGCCAGATCCGCCCCATAATGCCTTTGGCGCGCGTGCCCATCAGATAGATCGCCATGCTGCCGAGAAAGATCGTCAACTCGAGCCCCATGGCGACGGGGAAATTATTCCACAGGCCGAAGCCGAATTTGATGTCGGAGCCGGGATAGAGCAGCAGGTCGGGCACGTGCACAATCAAATCGGTGAGCCAGTGCGAAAAGACAGCCACGCCGACAACAATGCCTCCGAGACGCTTCTCCTTGCGGGCGATCAGGCTCCAGAGCAGGCCGGCACCGAGCGACCAGACCAATGCCATGAGCAGGCTGTGGGTCCAGGGCATGTCGTAGAGGTCGAGACTGTTGGAGGCCGTAAAGCCCTCAATGATCCGGACATGTTCAACGCCGGTCGCAATGAAAGCGCCCCAAGCGATATCGACCAGCTGCACGGCGGCGAACAACACCCAGAGCGGAACCGTTTTGGCGATGCGCTTGCCGATAAAGGCTGGCGCGTAATGGCCGATGAACATGGATGCCTCCCCCTGATGTCAGGGCTGCGACCCTAACAGGGCTGAGCGTGGCGGCGATACCGTTTTCTGAGGCCGCGCCCCTAATCAGTGCCCGTCATAGGACACAAGGCTGGAGACCGGCACGCCGAGCGCTTCGATCCGCGTAGCACCGCCCAGATCGGGCAGGTCGATGATGAAGGTGGCGCCAACCACCGTCGCACCGGCGCGCTGTAGCAGCTTGATCGAGGCCTCTGCCGTGCCGCCGGTGGCGATCAGATCATCGACCAGCAGGACGCGGTCGCCCTCGCACACAGCATCACTATGGATCTCGATCGTGTCGGTGCCGTATTCCAGCGCGTATTCCTCGGACAGGGTGCGCCAGGGCAGCTTGCCCTGTTTACGCACCGGCACGAAGCCGACCGATAATTGGTGCGCCACGGCACCGCCAAGGATGAAGCCCCGCGCCTCGGTGCCAGCCACCTTGTCGATCTTTGCCCCGGCCCAGGGCTGAACCATCTGGTCGATGGCGACGCGAAAGGCACGTGCATCGCCGATCAGGGTCGTCACATCGCGAAAGATGATGCCCGGCTTGGGAAAGTCGGGGATGCTGCGAATGGCGGCTTTGAGATCCATCAAATCGATTCCGTTTCAGTGTCAGGTCAAATGTCAGGCGTGCTGGTGGTCAGGCGGCAACAGGTCTTCGCGCTGGGCCGCGTCGAACCAGTCGCGATAGTCTTGATCGGCCAGCAGCGTATCGCAATAGACCTGCGATGCAGCATCCAGCGGGACGGCGAAATGATGGAATCGCGCCGCGACGGGGGTGAAGAAGGCATCGGCGATGGTCCAGCTGCCAAACAGGAACGGCCCCTCGCCGCTTCGCACCGCCGCCCACATCGCTTGAATGGTGGCGATATCCTTGCGGGTCGCGTCGTCGAGCGTGATCGCGGCGACCGGCCGGCACAAATCCATTGAACAGCTTCGGCGCAGGGCGAAGAAGCCGCTATGCATCGCCGCCGTCACGGAGCGGGCCTGACCGCGAATAGCGGGATCTGACGGCCAGAGCTGCGGTGCGCGCTCGGCAACCCATTCGCAGATCGCCAACGAATCCCAGATTGCCACGCCGCCCGTTTCCAGCACCGGCACCGTGCCGCCGGGCGATGCCGCCTCGAGCGCGGCGCGCGTGCCAGGCAGGTCGAGCGGGATCATGTGCTCGTCGAAATCAATCCCGCCTTTGCGCAGGGCGAGCCAGGGCCGCAGCGACCAGCTGGAAAGGCGTTTATTGCCGATATGCAGGATGGGCCGGCTCATCTCAGTGCTCCAGCAATTCCGCCGCCCGCGCCCGATCAAGAGCGATCTGGCAATCGAGCACGATTTCCTCACGCGATTCATCGCTGACAAACATCAACGACCCACGTCGTGCGCACTCGGCGTCCCGATACTGGATCCAGACAGTTTGGGCCTGATCGAGGCTCGCCTCGGCGTTGAACATGCTGCCGGAATCGAGATCGGATTCACGGGCATCTTCGCGAGCCTGTTCATGGGCGGCCTGCAGAGTCGTTTCCGCCTCACGCAACAGCGTATTCAGGCAGGCGCGGCGGGCGCGCGCATCGGTCACGTGCTCAGCGCATTCAAACGCCGGACGCGGATTGGGCGGCGCCAGCGCCGGCGCACCGCCCTGGACCAGCAAGGCCATCACAAAAACCAACATCACAAACTCCCGACAACAACAGCGGCCTTTATGGACGAGGGCAGGATCGCGGAAAAGGCCTGTCGGCTTCAACCGCGAAAATCAGTCGGCTCGGCCGTGCCACTTCAGCCAAGCACGCGCCCGGCAATCCCGGTCAGCCGTCGCACCATCTCAGGGTCGCGCGCCGCAGCGGGCGTGATGATCGCCGTATCGAGCACGGTCTCTATCCCGTCGGGGCTGGGTGTTCTGACTTTGCCGGACATGGCCGACGTCAGACGTTCGAGCAATTGCTTCGCCTTGACGGTGTTGGCGCGCATCACTGCGATCACTTGGGCGACATCGACACTGTCAGTGTGTTCGCGCCAGCAATCATAATCGGTGACCATGGCAATCGAGGCATAGGGCAGCTCGGCTTCGCGAGCGAGACGCGCTTCGGGCATATTGGTCATGCCGATCACATCCAGACCCCACTGCCGATAGAGCTCGCTCTCGGCGCGGGTCGAGAATTGCGGACCTTCCATCGCCAGATAGGTGCCACGCGGCGTCAGCGCGATGCCGGCCGCCGTCCCGGCCTCGGCCACGAGCCGTGAGAGGCGGCTACAGACCGGATCGGCCATCGGCACGTGTGCAACACAGCCCGGCGCGAAAAAGCTCCTCTCGCGTCCCTGAGTGTGGTCAACATACTGATCGACGATCACGAAGTGGCCCGGCGGCAGCTCCTCGCGCAGCGAGCCGCAGGCGGAGATCGACAGGATGTCGGAGCAACCGGCCTGTTTCAGCGCCGTGATATTGGCGCGATAGGGAATATCGCCGGGCGGCAGGCGGTGACCCTGGCCATGGCGTGGCAGGAAGACCAGCGGCACACCATTCAGCTCGCCGAACGTCAGTTCGCTGGAAGCCTCGCCCCACGGCGTTTCGATATGTTCGCGACGCAGATTCGTCAGGCCATCGAGCTCATACAGTCCCGAACCGCCGATAATGCCGAGCGTCCATTGGCTCATCGGATCATCCTCCCGTTGGAACACGAAAAAGGGCTGCGAACTTGCGTCCGCAGCCCCAATTCATGCCGCGCAGAGCGCGATCAATGCTTCACCTTGGCCCAGATCTGCCGGTAGGCGATATAGACGAGGATTGCGAAGATGAAGAGGTAGAGCAAAACCATCACGCCCATCTGCTTGCGCGCTTCCATGTGCGGATCGCTGGCCCAGGTGAGGAAGGTGACGATGTCTTCCGACATCTGTTCCATCGTCGCCTCGGTCCCGTCGGCATAGGTGACGCTGCCTTCAAACAAGGGTGGCGCCATGGCGATCACGCCGCCAGGGAAATACGGATTGTAGTGCTTGCCCGGCGCGACATGGACATCCGCCGGAACTTCCTCGTTAAAACCGAGCAGCAGCGAATGGACGTAGTCCTGGCCGTGGTGACGTGCCTTGATGATCAGCGACAGGTCCGGCGGCAGGGCGCCGCCATTGGAGCCGCGAGCCTGCTGCGGATTGGCGAAGGGCGATGGGAAGGCATCGCTCGGCACGCCGGGGCGCTCGAACATATCGCCGGCATCGTCCGGGCCATCTTCGATCATGTAACCGGCTGCAATCTGCATCACGATCGCATTGTCATTGGCATTGGGGAATTCAGCACTCTCGAACGGGCCACCCGCCTCGCCGAGATTGCGGAAATGAATCAGGTCCAGCGAGTGACAGCTGGAACAGACTTCCTGATAGATCTGCAGGCCACGCTGGACCGCTTCACGGTCGAAGGTGCCGAACGGCCCGGCATTGTGCCAGTGGAAATGCTCAGCTTCACGCTGGCCGGCGGTCGAGGCCCAGGCAATGCCCGAGAGGCCAAGAGCTGCCAGAGCAGCGACGAAAATGCGGGTCATCTTCATGATCATCGCTCCCCTATGCCTTGGCCGTGCCGAGAACGGCCGCTTCAATTGAAACGGGACGGTCCAACGGCTTCTCTATCAGTCCCATCACCGGCAAAACGATGAGGAAGTAGGCAAAATAGTAGAATGTCAGGAATTGCGCGAACCAGACGAATTTCAGACCGGTCGCAACACCCTCGGCATTGTGCCCCATCGTAAAGACGAGATCGTCCGGATTATTGGCACCGCACCAGCCCAAACCGAGGCAGGCCAGCAGGAACAGGATGAAGAACACCCGTGTCACCGGACGGAAGCGCATCGAGCGCACTTTCGAAGTGTCGAGCCAAGGCAGGACGAACAGGATCAGGATCGCACCAAACATCGCCGTCACACCGCCAAGCTTGGCATCGATCGGGCCGATATCGAACGTGATCGCCCGCAGGATCGCGTAGAAGGGCAGGTAATACCATTCTGGAACAATGTGCGATGGCGTCGAGAGCGGATTGGCCTCGATGAAATTGTCGGTATGGCCCAGAGCATTTGGCAGGAAGAAAACGAAAGTCGCGAAGATGATCAGATAGACGACGATCGCGAAGCCGTCCTTCACCGTATAAAACGGGTGGAAAGGCAGCGTGTCTTTCTTGGTCTTCACTTCGATACCGACCGGATTGCCATTGCCCGGAACGTGCAGCGCCCAGAGGTGCAGTGCAACGACGGCGGCAATCACGAAGGGCAGCAGATAGTGCAGCGAGAAGAAGCGGCTCAGCGTGGCCTGGCCGACCGAGAAGCCGCCCCACAGCCATTCGCGGATCGCATCGCCAATGAAAGGCAAAGCGCCGATCAGATTGGTGATCACGACTGCACCCCAGTAGGACATTTGTCCCCAGGGCAGCACATAGCCCATGAAGCCGGTCGCCATCATCAACAGATAGATCACGACACCGAGGATCCAGAGAATTTCGCGCGGTGCCTTGTAGGAACCGTAATACAGGCCGCGGAACATGTGGATATAGACAGCAACGAAGAAGAAGCTGGCGCCATTGGCGTGCATGGACTGGATCAACCAGCCAAATTTCACGTCGCGGCGAATGCGCTCGAGGCTGTCGAAGGCCATGCTCTCATGCGGGATGTAGTGCATGGCGAGCACGACGCCGGAAATGATCTGGATGACGAGGAAGATCGCGAGGATCCCGCCGAAGGTCCACCAGTAATTGAGATTTCGCGGTGTCGGGAAATCGACGAAACTGTCATAGCCGAGGCGGATGATTGGAAGTCGCGCATCCATCCAGCGCGTGAAACCGGTTTTCGGCTCGTAGGTCGAAGGACCGCTCATGATGCAACCCACCCTGATTGTGCAGCTTCTTCTGGTGACAGACCGATCTTCACGGTCGTTTCTGTTTCAAAGTAATAATCGGGAACCGCCAGGTTCTCCGGAGCCGGGCCGCGACGGATACGCGCCGAACCGTCATAATGCGAGCCATGACAAGGGCAGTACCAACCGTCGTAATCGCCCATATTAACGCCGATGCCGAGCGGAACGCAGCCGAGATGGGTGCAGATGCCGATCACGATGAGATATTCGGCCCGCAAGACCCGGTTCTGGTCCGCCGCCGAGGCGTTTTCCATACCGGCATTGCGATTGCGCGACACATCATCGACCAAAACATTCAGCGGCACGGCGCGCGCTTCGTCGATCATGGCCTGTGTGCGATGGCGGATAAAGACCGGCCCACCGCGCCACATGACCGTGATTTCAGTGCCGTCGGTGACGGCCGAAATATCAACCCGGATCGAACCGAGTGCGCGCGTGTCAGCGGCCGGGTTCATCTGATCGATGAAAGGCCAGATCGCCAGACCGGCGCCCATCGCGGCAGCGCCTGTGGCCGCGATATAGATGAAGTCGCGGCGAGATGGTTCCTGACCAAGTTCACCGAGCGCGCCGTTCTGTTCCGTCACGAGCCGACCTCTTCTCTTTTCTTAAACGGGGTCACGCGATTGCGCCCCCCTGCCCCAGATAACTTGACGTCCTCGCGGAAGCGAGGTTTGACGCCGTATAACCTAACGCCGGATTGGCTGACCAGTGCATGGCGCAATGCCGCACACTGGATTCGACCATCGGCCTGTAGCGCGGCTTAAAATGCGGATCGTTTTTTTTCAACCTGATATTCCGCAGAACCTGGGTGCGGCCATGCGGGTTGCCGCCTGTTTTGGGGCCGGGCTCGACATCGTCGAACCCTGTGCATTCCCTTTGACAGACAGGAAGATACGCGCTGCCGCGATGGACTATGGTGCGGCAATTACGCCCACCCGGCACAGTTCATGGACTGCATATCAAAATAGTGCAGAAGCTGCGCAAGGCCGGCTTGTGCTGTTCACAACCGCCAGTGCGGACGAGATTTGGGACTTCAATTTTTCTGCAGATGACCGGCTGCTTTTTGGCCGCGAAAGCGCCGGCGTGCCGGAAAACGTCCACGAATCAGCTGATGAGCGGGTGCGAATTCCGATTCGCGACGGCATGCGCTCGCTCAATGTGACGGTTTCCGCGGCTATCGCACTGGCCGAGGCGAGCCGGCAAATGCGTTAACTCGCCGGCGGGGCATCTAGCCACCAGCGCCGGCCTCGAACCGGCTCGCATCAATTATGCCTTGCGCTGCAGTGCAACATGTGACCATCTCCCCCTGCCTGCGCACCACGCGTAGACGCCATGGTGAGTCAAGGCGCGCAGGAAGTACCGGCAGACGGCTGCTTTTTCGCTTCCGACCGCCATCAGCGCCCCCGGGCATTGGCCACTTGCTGGTCGGTGTCGCAGGAGCATCGCCGAGCGGCTGACCTACGCAAGCTTCTTTTAAAATTTATTCGGTGCAGCGTGCGGACGAATCCGTGCGCGCGCCTCAATATGAGTGTCCATTTGACCCAATTTGCAGATCTCGGCCTCGCCGAACCCGTCCTGCGCGCCATCACGGCCGCTGGTTATGAAACCCCTACCCCCATTCAGGCGAAAGCCATCCCCACCCTGCTCGAAGGGCGCGACCTGATCGGTATCGCCCAGACCGGTACCGGCAAGACCGCCGCTTTCGTGCTGCCTTTGCTGACGCGCCTGGCCGAGGCCAATGAGCGCGCCAATCCGCGCAATTGCCGTGCCCTGATCCTGGCGCCGACCCGCGAGCTGGCCGCCCAGATCGACGATTCCATTCGCGACTATGCCAAATTCATGAAGCTCAGCCATTGTGTGGTTGTCGGCGGCGTGAAGCCTCGCCCGCAGATCAAGAAGCTTGAGGGCGGCGTCGACATTCTTGTCGCCACGCCGGGCCGCCTGCTTGACCATGTCTCGACCGGCGCGCTGCGCCTCGATGGCGTCAAGACCGTGATCCTCGACGAAGCCGACCAGATGATGGATCTCGGCTTCATGCCGGCGATCCGCCAGATCATGTCCAAGCTGCGCAAGACGCGCCAGACGATGCTGTTCTCGGCCACAATGCCGGCCCAGATCCGCAAGCTGGCCAGCGACTTCCTCAATAACCCAGCCGAAGTCAGTGTCGCGCCGCAATCCAAGCCGATCGAACGGATTGAACAGCATGTCATGCTGATGGATGCCTCAGCCAAGCGCAACGCCCTGCGTGACATCCTGAAGGCCGACGACGTCAAACTCGCCATCGTCTTCACGCGCACCAAGCGCGGCGCCGACCGTGTCGTTCAAAATCTGGAAAAAGACGGGCTGCGCGCTGCCGCGATCCACGGCAATAAGAGCCAAAACCAGCGCGAGAAAACGCTCGCCAATTTCAAGAATGGCTCGACCAATATCCTGGTTGCGACCGACATTGCCGCGCGCGGCATTGATGTCGACGGCATCACCCATGTGGTGAATTACGAAATGCCGACCGTGGCGGAAGTCTATGTCCACCGGATCGGCCGCACCGCGCGCGCCGGCACTGATGGCATCGCGATTGCCCTCGTGGAACCGGACGAACGCACCATGCTGCGCGAGATCGAGAACCTGATCGGCAAATATCTGACGGCTGAAGGTGCTGCCCTGCACATTCCAAAGCCGATCAAGAAGCCCAATGGCGGCAATCGCGGTGGCGGTGGTGGCGGACAACGCCGCGGCGCCCGTCCGCAAGGCCAGACCGTGACTGCAACCGGCTCACGCAAGCCTGGCGGTCGCCGCCCGGGCCAGAGTGGCCAACGCAAAGCGGGTTAAACCGCTACGAGTTGTCGCGGGCCGCAAATGGCCCGCGACCTTGCTCTTCGCGTCTGGCCCCGTATTGATGGCGCCATGATGACGACAGACACACAACCCACACCCGATCTGACCGCCGAACTCGACAGCCGCCGCGCCAAGGCCCGCGCCTGGTTCGAGCATTTGCGCGATTTGATCTGCACCGAATTTGAACGCCTCGAAGACGAGGCCCCCAGCGCGCTCTGTCCCGGCCAGCCCGGACGTTTCGAACGCGAGGCCTGGTCGCGCGGCGATGGCTCATCCGACCAGGGCGGCGGCGTCACCTCGATCATGAAGGGCCGCCTGTTCGAGAAGGTCGGGGTGCATGTCTCGACCGTTCATGGCGAGTTTTCCGAACAATTCCGCGCCCAGATCCCCGGCGCCAGCGAAGACCCGCGTTTTTGGGCCTCGGGCATTTCGCTGATCGCCCACATGTGGAACCCACATGTCCCGGCGGTGCACATGAATACGCGCTTCATCACCACCACAAAGGGCTGGTTCGGCGGCGGCATGGATTTGACCCCGGTGCTCGACCGCTATCGCAATCAGGACCATCCCGACAGCCTCGATTTCCACGCTGCCTGCCAAGCGGCCTGTGACAAGCACGACGCCGATTTCCATGCCCGCTTCAAACAATGGTGCGAGGAATATTTCTTCCTGCCGCACCGCAATGAACCACGCGGCATTGGCGGCATTTTCTACGACCGTCACGATACCGGTGACTGGGGCAAAGATTTCGCCTTCACCAAGGATGTCGGCCTGGCTTTCCTCGACATCTACCCGCAACTCGTACGTCGCCACATGGCGACGCCCTGGACAGCGGCGGAACGCGAGGAACAGCTGGTTCGGCGCGGTCGCTATGCCGAGTTCAACCTGCTGTATGATCGCGGCACCAAGTTTGGCCTCGAGACCGGCGGCAATGTGAAGTCGATCCTGTCATCCATGCCGCCCGAGGCCAAATGGCCGTAAAGGCACAGTCTGCTGCATCCAATCCGCGCGCCCACGCATCTAACTGATGTCAGCGGAAACGAAGTGAACGCATTTTGCCAGAGACTCAAAGCGATAGCGGGATCAGGCGGTTTGAGGCCTGCATCGGTGACACCGCTTTCTCGCCGCACCGCCATGATGTT
The DNA here is from genome assembly GCF_963975345.1 of uncultured Maricaulis sp. NCBI lineage: Bacteria > Pseudomonadati > Pseudomonadota > Alphaproteobacteria > Maricaulales > Maricaulaceae > Maricaulis > uncultured Maricaulis sp. The sequence goes on from NZ_CAXBGE010000010.1 coordinate 62,166, forward strand.
TACACGCTCGGCCTGACGATGCGCGGTGTGCAGTGCTTCAATTATCGCGGCGCGGCGCGTCAATCCCTGCCGGGCGAATTGGTGGTCCTCCACCCCGACGAACTGCATGACGGACATGCCGGCACGGATGACGGCTTCGCCTATCGTGCCCTCACCATCCAGCCCCACAGCATCAGCGCCATCCTGCCCGGGCAGGACCTGCCCTTCATTGCCGGCGGACAGTCATCGAGCGCCCGTCTGATACAGGCCGTCAGCGCCATCCTCGCCGACCTCGACGAAGCCCTCGATCCGCTGCACGCCGCCGACGCCCTGTTCGACATCGCCACCGCCCTTCATGCCGCCGCCGGGCACACACCGCCAAGCGGTCATCTCGATGCCCGCGCCACCGAGCGTGCACGCTCCTATATCCACGAGCACCTGGACGAGCAGGTCTCGATGGACGATCTGGAATCTGTCGCCGGGCAGGATCGCTGGCAGCTCTCGCGCGATTTCCGCCGCCTGCACGGCACCAGCCCTTATCGCTATCTGCTGATGCGGCGGCTCGATGCGGCGCGCGACCGCATTCAGCGCGGCGAGAGCTTCGCCCAGACTGCCTTGGCTTGCGGCTTCAACGACCAGAGCCATATGACCCGCCATTTCAAGGCCGCCCACGGATTGAGCCCATTCCGCTGGAAGCGCAGCATCACCCCGGACGCCCGCATGGCCCGCACAATCATACAAGATTGAAACCGGAACCCATGGGAAAAGAGAGCCTGTTCGCAACTCGGCGAACCGGCTCAACCCTCAACTCCCATGGTATCAAGATGTCTGTCTACGCCCCTCACAAGCCCCGCTTTCTCGTCCTCGAGCTGGCTGCGGTAATCGCCTGCCTGATCCTGACGAAGCTGGCCTTTGATCCGATCGCCTGGCGTTTTGCCGGCCCGATGTCGATGGCCTGTACGATCACCTTCATCGCCCTGCTTGCCCGCATGCGCTCCGAAACATGGTCCGATTTCGGACTGCGCGGCCTGCCGGGCATGAAATCAAAACTCTGGTTCCTGCCTCAGGTCTTGTTGGGCGTGATCGCGATCATGGGGTCCGGAGCCGTGGTCACCTTTGGCGGTGACGCGTTGGGGCTTTGGGACGTCAATGCGACACCCGCCGGTGTCGAAGATCGCTTCGCCGGTGTCACAGGCAATCTGCCGCGATATTTGATGTGGATGGGGTTGGGGATTGTCAGCGGTGGCTTTGGCGAAGAAATCTTCTTCCGTGGCTATCTGATGCGCCGCGTTGAGGGCATCCTGCCTGCTTCCGTGCTGCGGCCGGTGTTGATGGTCGTGCTGCCGGCGCTGATGTTTGGCGCCGTGCACTTTTACTATCAGGGCCTGCGCGGCATGCTCTCCATTGCCGCCATCGGATTCGCAATGGGCACGCTTTACCTGCTCTACAAGCGCAATCTCTGGCCGCTGATCATCGCCCATGCCATTGTCGATTCGATCGGCTTCACAGCGCTTTATCTCGGAGTTGAGGCCTAGCCGCCCAAACAAAAGCCCCGGTCGAAGACCGGGGCTTTTTCGTTCGCGGGAATGATTGCGAAGCCTAGTGTTTCAGGCGCGCAATGAGCGCTTCCTTGGTTGGCTCGAAGCGTTCGGAAATCCAGTGTGCCTTGAGCGCATCCATCGCATCACCGAGCATCGGACCGGGCTCATAGCCGAGCAGAATGAGATCGCCGCCGGAAACCGGGAAATCGGGCTGTTGCCATTCGCGGGCGAATTTGGCCAGCAGGGTCCAGTCGCGCGGCGGCGGCGCGACATCACCGGCGGCGCTGAGCCGCACCTGGTCTTCAAACGCCCGCGCGCCGAGCGACATGATCGCCCGTTCCGCTGCGGCCATGTCGGTGAATGCTGCCTCGACCTCGCCGCACAGCGACGGATCAACCGCGCCCTGCATGCGTTGGCTCTCGGCATTCGACATTTTGAGTTTGGCTGCCATGATCCTGATCCTTTCGGGCCCGCCGCCGACCAGAGCCACAAACCGCAAGAGCGGATCGGGTTCCAAGCCAGCTGAGATATCTTGGTCTATAATACCTACAAGGATTCTTAAGGATCCGTTCACCCCCAAAATTTCGGACAGTATTTCATGTGTCGCCATCAGCGCCACGGCAGGACCGGGATTGGGGGCTGAGAGCAGTTTTTTCAGTTCCAACCAGACCCGCTCGGCCGACAAAGTGTGCAATCCCGCCTTCAGGCGCTGCGCCGCCGCCAAGCCTTCAGCGTCGGGCGCGCCGGTGCCGTACCAAGCCTCAAAGCGGAACAGGCGCAGGGTGCGCAGATAGTCCTCGCGTATCCGGTCCTCGGCCGAGCCGACAAACACGAACCGGCAGGGGTCGAGATCGGCCAGCCCGCCGGTCGGGTCATGAATTATGCCGTCATTGTCGGCATAGAGTGCGTTGAGACGAAAATCGCGGCGCCGGGCGTCTTCGCTCCAGTCATCGGTGAAAGCGACAACGGCGCGGCGTCCATCGGTCTCGACATCGCGGCGAAGGGTCGTGACTTCAAACGGGCGTCCGTCGGCCACCACCGTGATCGTGCCGTGGCGAATGCCCGTCGGCACCGGTTTCAGCCCTGCAGCCCTTGCCGCCGCCATCACCTGGTCGGGCAAGAGCTGGGTCGCGATATCGACATCGGCGACCGGCTTGCCCAGCAGGGCATTTCGCACACAGCCGCCGACATAGCGGGACGCACCGGCCCGCGCGGCATCAAGCGCGGCCATCACGGCCCGCGTCGCCGGATCGCGCATCCAGGCTTGCGCCGCTGGATCGAGGCGGGGCAGTGTCATTGCGGGTCTGTGACGTCACCCGTCTCGGGCTCGGTCGCCGCCGCCGTCTCTTCGACCGGGATGAAATAGCCGGGAACGACCTGGCCATCGACCATACGCGATGGCACATAAAGCTCGCCCTCATGCCCGCCCTGGCTCGATTCCAGCAAGACGAGCGAAACCAGAACCAGCACCGAAAGCCCGGCCCCGATCGCCGCCAGCCGCAGCGTTGGCGTGGGCTTGATCGGCGCGTCGGTATTGGCCTGCCAGCGCCAGATGAAGAAAATCAGGAAGGGCAGGAGGAAGGAGGCAATTTCGATAATCGTGATGCGGATCATGTCTTATCCATACAGCTTGTCGTGTAGCGACTTCAGCAAGCCTGCCGTGACTCCCCATATATAGCGATCCTGCCAAGGCATTGCATAGAAATGACGCTCCTGCCCCTGCCAGACACCCGAGCGTTGGTGGTGATTGTGCGGATCCATCAAAAACTCGAACGGCGCTTCGAACACGCTGGCGACCTCGCCGGGGTCGGGCCGCAGGCGATAGCCGGGCCGTAACACGCCGACGAAGGGCGTGATCTGAAAGCCGGTGCCGGTCTCATAGGATTCAAACCGGCCCACCAATTCGACATGTTCAGGCCCGACGCCGATCTCTTCCTCGACCTCGCGCAGGGCGGCTTGGGCCGGGCCGGCATCGCCGGGATCGAGACTGCCGCCGGGAAAGCTGATCTGGCCGGGATGCTTGAGCAAATGACTGGCGCGCTCGGTAAAGAGCAGACGCGGCGGGCCGTCATGCAGGATCAGCGGCGCCAGAATGGCCGCCTGGCGCAGCTTGCGGCCGCTCGGAGAGGGAAGGCCATTAAGGTCGCCATCGCCGCGGAAGCTCACGCCGCTATCGTCATCGACCGGGTCGAGCCGCTGCCGCATCAGATCGAGCAGGCCCTCAATCACGGGCATCGGCCCGTTCCAGGGCAAAGAAGGCACCGCCGCTCCAGACACCGGTCACACCCTCATGCTCGACCGCCAGTTCGGCCAGTTCGTAAAACACCGGCCGGGTCATCAGCGCATTGAGGCGCCCACGTATCCGCACCAAAGGCGTCGGCTCGCCTGTGGCCGGGTCAATCCGGACATCAATCGGATGATCCGGTCCGGCTTCGGCCAGATCATCGAAATTTGTCGTAAATATCAGCGATTGCGCCTGCCCCTCGCCGGCGGCGTCGACTCGCACGGCCACAAAGGGCGCGAGCTCGACCTGGATGGCGATTTTTTCAGCTGGCGTCACAAGATAATGAACGCCGTCGTCATCTTTTCGCAAGATTGTGGAAAACAGCCGTGACAGAGGTTGGCGGGTGATCCGCTTTCCCTCATGCCACCACGAGCCATCCCGCTTGATGACCATATCCATCTCGCCACAATATTCCGGGTGCCAGCGCTCGACCGGCGGCAGGCCGTCGCCGGCGCTGCGGGCCGCTTGCAGCAGGGACTGCATTGCATCTGGCATTTCAGGGCTTGAGGCCATGGACAGCTTTCATGCGTGACGCCATGCTCACAACGAGCAAATTGGCATATGAACCATCTGTATCGCGAAGGATTTTAGGACGATGACCGAGATGAATGAAGCCGGTACAGAGTTAATTGCCCAAGCAGACGCAGCTACGGCGCGTTTGCAGCAGGTTCGCGACTCAATTGGGCGTGTGATTTTCGGCCTCGAAAACGAGATCGAACTCTGCCTTGCCGCCATCCTGTCAGGCGGGCACGCCCTGCTGGTCGGCGCACCGGGCCTCGCCAAGACGCGCCTTGTGCAGGCGATTGCGACGGCGACCGGGCTGGAGACCAAACGCATCCAGTTCACACCCGATCTGATGCCGGCCGACATCCTCGGCTCGGAAATCCTCGAAGAGGGTGATGACGGCAAGCGCCATTTCCGCTTCCTGCCCGGTCCGGTCTTTTGCCGCCTGCTGATGGCGGATGAGATCAACCGCGCCAGTCCGCGCACCCAGGCGGCCCTGTTGCAGGCGATGCAGGAGGGTCATGTCACCATTGCCGGCGAACGCCATGACCTGCCCCAACCCTTCCACGTGCTGGCGACCCAGAACCCGATCGAGCAGGAAGGCACTTACCCGCTGCCCGAAGCCCAGCTCGACCGTTTCCTGCTGCGCGTCGACATACCCTATCCGACCCGTGAGGCCGAACGCCAGGTCCTGCTCGCCACCACGGGTGCCAACGAGACCGATGCGGTCAAGATTCTCGACGCGGCCGAAATTCTCAAACTCCAGGCCCTTGTCCGCGCCTTGCCGGTCGGCGAAAAAGTGCTCGATGCCATTCTCGACCTGCTGCGTCTGGCGCGACCTGAGGAAACCGATGTCGATGCCGTCCGTACCGGCGTCTCCTGGGGGCCCGGCCCGCGTGCCGGTCAGGCCCTGATGCTGGCTTGCCGCGCCCGCGCTCTGTTGCAAGGCCGTCTGGCGCCATCGACCGAAGATGTCGCGGCGCTGGCCGAGCCGGTGCTGAAACACCGCATGGCGCTGTCCTTCGCGGCGCGCGCTGACGGCCACACACTGGAAGGCCTGATCAAATCCCTCGCCGAGCGGGCGGCCTGATCCCATGAGTGAGGGCGTCGATCGCCATTCGGAATCGCGGGTTGTGCAGCTGCGCCATCAGGGCGAGGCGGCCGCTGCGACCTTGCCAGCCCTGATGGCCGAAGCGACGCGCATCGCCGCGACGGTTGCCCAAGGCGTGCATGGACGGCGCCGCGCCGGTGTTGGCGAGAGCTTCTGGCAGTATCGCCATCATCGTCCCGAGGACGGCCGCGCTGCGGTCGACTGGCGCCAGTCGGCGCGCAGCGATCAGCTCTTCGTACGCCAGAATGAGTGGGAGGCCGCCAATACCGTCTGGCTCTGGCGCGACGGCTCGCCCTCGATGCGCTTCTCCTCCTCAAGAGATCACGCCAGCAAGATCGACCGGGCCGCCGTCTGTCAGATCGCGATGGCGGCCTTGCTCACTCAAGGCGGCGAACGGGTCGCGGTGTTGGGCGAATCGGCGGTTGCCCGCACCGGGGCGCTCGGACTGGAACGCACCTCGCGGCGTCTGGCGCTCGGGCCGGGCGACATGACCGCCGTCGAAGCGCCAAATATCGGCCGTTTCGGACGCGTCGTGCTGGCGAGCGATTTCCTCGATCCTCCGGAGACTTGGGCTGCGCGGCTGTCACGCTTCTCCGGCATGGAGGCGGAAGGCGTGCTGCTTCGCATTGTCGATCCAGCCGAGGAAGACTTCCCCTATTCCGGCCGCACCCGATTTGAAAACCCTGCGGGCGGCGAAGGCCTGTTATTTGGCCGCGCCGAGGAAGCGCGTGTCACCTATCGCAAACGCTGGGCCGAACAGGGCGACGCACTGGCAGCCCTGGCGCGCCAGTTCGGCTGGTCGCTCGTGACCCACCGCACAGATCGCACCGCGACCAGCGCCGTGCTGGCGCTATACCGTGCCCTGGCGAGGGACGCGTAATGTTTGCCCTCGGCCCCCTCTCCTTCGGCGCACCGCTGGCCCTCATCGGCCTGTTGAGCCTGCCGATTCTTTGGCTGCTGCTGCGCGCAACGCCGCCGGCACCCAAGCGCGCCATCTTCCCGCCGCTGCGTCTACTGTTCGGCGCGCCGGATGATGCCGAGACACCGCAACACGCACCCTGGTGGTTGATCGTGTTCCGCCTGCTGATCGCCGCCCTGGTGATCCTCGGCCTGTCGCGCCCGGTCTGGACACCGGCGGCTGTGGTCGACGAGACGCGTCCCGAGCTGATTGTGGTCGATAATGGCTGGGCCGGCGCCGCCAGTTGGGGCGAAACCAGCCGCGAGGCGATCCGCCTGCTCGACGAAGCGGAACGCGATGGGCGCCTTGCAGCAATCATTTTCACCGCCAATAGCGGCGAAGCTCCAGCGCCACTGCGTCTGGACCGGCCGGACGCGGCGCGGCGCCTGCTGGCTAGCGCCAGCCCAATGGCCTGGACGGTCGACCGCAATGGCGCCGCCAGCCGCATCGCGGCCGCCCTTGATGACGGCGCTTTGACTGATGCGATGGCGATCACTTGGCTGAGCGACGGTATCGACAGCGATGGCAGCCGCGCCCTCGCCCGCGCCCTCGCCCGCGCCCTCGCCCGCGCCCTTTCAGGGCTCGGCAGTGTCCGTGTAGTCGAGCCGGACAATGGACGCGCCGCTCTGGCGATGGCGCCGCCGGAGCCGACCGCCTCTGGCTTGGCCATCGAATTGCGCCGGGTAGCAACCGGCCTGCCGCGCACCGCAGCAATCACCGCCTTGGGCAATGATGGCCGCGCCATCGCCCGCACCGATCTGACCTTTGAAGCCGATAGCGGCATCGCCCGCTCCGAACTCAGCCTGCCGCTCGATCTGCGTAACCGGATCGCCAGCCTGCGCGTCGAGGGCGTCGGCAGCGCCGGTTCCGTGCGGCTGATGGGTGATCAATGGCGCCGGCCTCGCGTCGGGCTGATCGATGCGCCCAATGAGGACGGTCAGCCACTCCTCTCCGACCTGCATTATGTCGAAAGCGCCATCGCGCCCTTCTCTCAGCCGGTACGCGGCACGCTCGATGACCTGCTCGAAAGCGAGCCCGCCGCCCTGGTGATGGTTGACGATGCCCGCACTGACGACGTCCGGATCGGCGAATTCGTCGCCAATGGCGGCCTGCTGATCCGCTTCGCCGGACCGCGACTGGCCGCACGCGGTGACAGTCTTTTGCCGGTCGACCTTCGCGTCGGCGGGCGTTTGCTCGGCGGTGCGCTCAACTGGGAAGAGCCCCAGCGCATTGCCGCCTTTGGCGATGATTCGCCCTTCGCCGGCCTGCCGCCCGATGCCACGGCCACGGTTGATCGTCAGGTTCTGGCCCAGCCGGGCACCGCGACGCCAGACCGCGTCTGGGCGCGGCTTGAAGACGGCACGCCGCTGGTCACCGCTGTACGGCGTGGGCGCGGCTGGATCGTGCTGTTTCACGTCACCGCCGGACCGGAATGGTCAGACCTGCCCCTGTCGGGCCTGTATCCACGCATGCTGCAACGCGTCCTCGGCCTCGCCCAGGGCGGAGCAGCGACCGGCCCGGCCAATGGCGCCTGGGCTCTGGATCGCGCTCTCGATGCGGGCGGACAATTGACCAGCGCGCCCAATAGCGCCCGCCCCGTGACCGTCGCCAACTGGGAGGCCGCAAGCGCCAGTCCAATCTCGCCGCCCGGCCTGTATCGGCTGGGCTCGGCAACCGCCGCGCTGAATGTGATCAAAGCAGACACCGTCATTGCCGCCCTGCCACGCGATCTGCCCGGCGTTCAATTCGCCGGCCTCGACGGCCCACGGCCGCTTCGCTTTATTGCCGCCCTGCTGACGCTCGCGCTGATCATGCTGGCGCTGGACGTGGGGCTGGCGCTCGCTTTGGCAGGCCGGCTGCCGCTGCGTCTGTTTGGCGCCACCGCGACCGTCTGGCTGATCGCCCTCGCCCTGCCGCTCGCGCCGCCGGCCGATGCGCAACCGACAACGACCCCGCCGCCACCGGTCAGCGATGACAGTTTCGCACTCGAGGCTGCACTCGATCTGCACTTTGCCTATGTCATCACCGGCAACGCGGCCGTCGATGCCCGCAGCCAGGCCGGCCTGACCGGGTTGAGCCAAGAGGTCACCCGCCGCAGCGCCATTGAACCGGCACCGCCCATGGGCATTGATGTCGAAACCGACCCGCTGATCTTCTTTCCTTTGGTCTACTGGCCAGTGGCACGCGATGCTCACGCCCTGTCGCCAGCGGCCGCCGCGCGGGTGACGGATTACCTGCAATCGGGCGGACTGATCGTATTCGACACCCAGGATGCCGATGTGGCGATGTTGCGCGCCGGAGCGCCGCATCCCGGCCTGGTGGCCTTGCTGGACAGTCTCGACCTGCCCCCGCTCGGTCCGGTTCCGAGCGATCACGTGCTGACCAAATCCTTCTATCTGCTGCAAGAATTTCCCGGCCGTTTCTCAGGCAGTCCAGTCTGGGTCGAAGCCAATCCGGACGGTACATCGCGCGACGGCACCTCCGGCGTCATCATTGGTGCCAATGATTGGGCCTCGGCTTGGGCCGTCGACGCTGCCGGCCGGCCTTCGGCGCCGGTTGAAGGCGGCGAACGTCAGCGTGAGATGGCGATCCGCTTCGGCGTCAATATCGCGATGTATGCGCTGACCGGAAATTACAAGGCCGATCAGGTCCACGTCCCCGACATTCTCGAGAGGCTGGGCCAATGAATGCGACCGCCCTCGATTTCGCACCACTGATCCCTTGGTCTTTGCTGGCGGGACTGACCGGTTTTGCCCTGCTGACCATCCTCGCTGGCGCTTGGCAAAAGCTGGACGGTTGGCTGTGGCGCAGCCTCGCCGTGGCCGTGCTGGCTCTGGCGCTGGCCAATCCATCCCTGGTCGAGGAAGAGCGTGACCCGCTGACCGATATCGCCGTGCTGGTGACCGATCGCAGCGCCAGCATGGAGGTCGGCGAACGTGCCGAAGCCGCCGATGCCATGGCCGCCGCAGTCCGGCAATTGGCCGACCGCGATCCTTTGCTCGATCTGGTCGAGGTCGGGGCCGGCACCAGTCCGGACGGCACGCGCTTGTTCGAAGCGCTCAATGGCGCCCTCGCCAGCGTCCCGCCGGACCGGCTGGCCGGGGTGATCCTGACGACGGACGGGCAGATCCACGATGCTCCGGCCGATCCGGACACACTCAATCTCAACGCTCCGGTGCACCAAGCCATGGCCGGGGATCGCAGCGCCGGCGACCGGCGGCTGGTGATCGAGGAAGCGCCACGCTACGGCATTGTCGGCCAGACCGTCGCCTTCGTCCTGCGCGTCGAGGACGATGCGATGGAGGGCACGGCGATGGTGTCCTTCCGCTTTGAGGGCGGCGAGCCGCAAACCCACCGCATCCCGATTGGCCGGTCCACTCGCGTCGAAGTGCCGATTGAACGCCGCGGCCAGAATGTGATCGAGGCCGAAGTCGAGCCCGGTCCGCAAGAATTGTCGCTGATCAACAACCGCGCCGCTGTCTCGGTCAATGGCGTGCGCGATCGCTTGCGCGTGCTGCTGGTGACCGGCGAGCCGCATAACGGGGCCCGCGCCTGGCGCAACCTGCTCAAATCCGACCCATCGGTCGATCTGGTCCATTTCACAATCCTGCGGCCGCCGGACAGGCGTGACAGTACGCCGGTGGAAGAACTCGCCTTGATCGGCTTCCCGGTGCAGGAACTGTTCGTCGAGCGTCTGAGCGAATTCGATCTGGTGATTTTCGACCGCTATCGCCGCCGCAATATCATGCCGCCGATCTATTTCGACTATATCGCGCGCTATGTCGAAAATGGCGGCGCCTTGCTGGTAACAGCCGGACCACCTTTCGCCGGACCACCGAGCCTCTACCGGACGCCACTCGCCGCCGTGCTGCCGGTGCGTCCGACCGGCTACATCACCGATGGCGGATTCACGCCGCAGACGACACCGACCGGCATGCGTCACCCGGTCACCGCCGGGCTTGAAGGCGGCGGCGAACATCCCACTTGGGGCCGCTGGCTGCGCGAAATTCATGGTGTCTCGCTGGGCGGGGAAACCCTGTTGCAGGCACCGGACGGCAATCCGCTACTGGTGTTGCAGCATTCGGGCGAAGGCCGCGCCGCCATCGTGATGAGCGATCAGACCTGGCTCTGGGCGCGCGGTTTCGAAGGTGGCGGCCCCTATGCCGAAATGTTCCGCCGTGTCGCCCACTGGCTGATGAAAGAGCCCGAGCTCGACGAAGAAAGGCTCACAGCCTACGCCAATGACGGCTCGCTGCATGCCAATCGCGTCACCCTTGCCGATACCGCACCGCCGCTGCAGATCACCTGGCCCGATGGCGAACAGCAAATCGCAAGCATGAGCGAGGATGCAGACGGGCGCTATTCTGTCGCCGTACCGGCCAGCGGGTCCGGCTTGGTCCGGCTGCGCTCCGGCGATTTGACGACGGTCGCGGCCCTGGGCCCGCTCAATCCGCTCGAATACGCCGATTTGCGGCCGACACCTGAGCGGCTCGCCCCGGTGCTCGATGCCACGGGCGGTGGCCTGTTTGCGATTGGCGAAGGCAGTGAGACCCGCTTGCCGGATCTGCGCCGTACCCGCCTCGGCGCCGACCAAGCCGGCCGCGGCTGGCTCGGCCTGCAGCGCAATGAACGCTATATCGTGCGCAGCTCCCACGCTCGCCCGGTTCTGCCCGCCCTGATCATCGCCCTGCTGATCGCGGGCTTCATGGGGCTGGGCTGGTGGCGTGAAGGCAAATAGCCACAGGGCATCGATCTGACTGGCGGCGGGGCGTTGAGCGTCTGGAACAGATCGATCGATTAGTTCCAGACTGGAATGACTCACCCGCCACATCGCCTGTTATTCCCACCTGTCAGCGGACCCATCTATGCGGTCAACACAGACAGATGGAGATCGATCATGATCGAGAAACGCGCATTTGACGGCCTTGGCCGGTTCAGAACTGACTGGCTCAACGCCCGGCATCATTTCAGCTTCGGGGGCTATCATGACCCGGACCGGATGGGTTGGGGTGCCTTGCGGGTCTGGAATGATGACGAAATCTCCGCCGACGGTGGTTTCGCGCCGCATCCGCACGAAAACATGGAAATCATCACCTATGTCCGCGAAGGCGCGATCAGCCATCGCGACAGTCTCGGCAATGCAGGCCGCACGATGGCGGGTGACGTCCAGGTGATGTCGGCGGGCAGCGGGATCCGGCACTCGGAATTCAACCAGGAAGCCGAATCCACCTCGCTATTCCAGATTTGGATCCTGCCGCGCGAAGCCGGCGGCGAACCGCGTTGGGATAGCGCCGCCTTCCCGACTGGCGACCGTACCGGCCAGCTGGTCGTGCTTGCCTCGGGCGATCCTGAGACGGATGGCGGCTTGATGATCCGCCAGGACGCCAAGGTGCTGGGTGCAACGCTATTGGAAAGCCAGTCGGTCACCCATGCGATCAAGCCCGGTCACCGCGCCTATCTGGTGCTCGCCATCGGCAGCGGCACGGTCAATGGGGTCGAACTCGACGCTCGTGATGGCGCCGCCATCCGGGACGAGGCTGAAATCACCATCTCGGCGACGACCGCGCTTGAGCTGGTGATGGTGGAGGTGCCAGAATAAGCTGGCGCGTTCACCCTAATGCAAGGCCTGTGGGCGAAGGGTGGCGGTGCCGATATCTGGAGACTGCCATGAAATACCTTCGCCCCATCCTGCTTCTCGCCCTGCTTGCTCCGGCGCTGTCGGGCTGCGTCGTCATCGGTGCGACGGCGCTGGTGGCCGATGTAGCCCTCGGCACAGCCGGTGCCGCCGTCAAGACGGTCGGGGCCGTCGGCGGCGCCGCCGTTGATCTGGTGCTGCCAGACTCCGATGATGACTCCGACGACAATCGGTAAGCCTACGAGAATTTAATCTGGTTTCCGGACGCGCTGACTACCAGCCCTCTAACAAATCCGCGCCTGACCTGCTATGTTGGTGGCTTGGGGAATATGGACTTGGATTTATGGAGGCGCACATGTTGCGGCTAATGACGACGACACTCTCCCTCGCAGCCCTAACGGCACTGTCTTTGACGGCCGGAGCGGCACTGGCAGCAGAACCTGTCACCATCGCCCCGATCCAGATCGGCGCTGAATTGGCCGACAAGGCCGACGATATCGGTGAACGTGAGTTTGATCGGCTTCGGCAGATCCTGCGCGGTGATCTCGAGCGCGAACTGGCCGGTCATCTCGGCGAGAATGGTTCGACCCTCTATGTCACCATCCTCGACGCGACCCCTAATCGTCCCACCCTGGAACAATTGAGCGCCACACCCGGCCTGAGTATGGAAAGCATCAGCATTGGCGGCGCGAGCATCGAGGCCGAGCTGGTTTCCGCATCGGGCGAAAAACTTCAGAACTTCAGCTATTCTTGGCAATCCTATAATATCGTCAACGTGGTCGGATCCGGCACCTGGACCGATGCGCGCCGCGCTTTCAACCGCTTTGCCGGCGATGTCGGGAATGGGGTTGAAGCCCGCGACGCCAACCCGTCCTGAACACGAACCAACGCGGAACTTGCCCAAGACTTGCAATGAAAGAGGCGCGTCAGCAATGACGCGCCTTTATCTTTGGTGGACTCAAGGCGCCCATGGCGCGATGATCCTGCCAGAGCCGGTTTGGGGGAAACGGCATGTTGGCCACGAGTTTGATTCCATTATTTGCGTTGTTTTTGGTGTCTGACGCGGCGGAAGCCCCGTCACGCCAGACGATGACGCGTGAAATCGTGCGTTCCTGCGTCGCCCAGGTCGGCACCCAGTCCCACGACCCGGTTCCGTCCTGCGCCTGCACAGCCGGTTGGCTCTCGGCGCAGCTGAACTATCGCGATTTTTACGTCGTCGGTCGCATGTACCGCTTTGCAACAGACCCGGCAGGGATGGAAACCGAAGTCGCCCGCCTGGTGCGCGAGAGCGGTTATGCGCCAGCGGAAATCCTGCGCATCGCGCGTTTCCTGCAGGACTCCGAGGCAGACATGACGGCCGCCTGCGGCTTCCTCGAACGCTGAACCGTATTCAAGGCGCCCCGATCCACTTATGCGTCTGCAGGCTGAGCGTCCATTGCGGATGCGCGATGCAATATTCAAACGCCGCTTGGGCATTCTCCATCATCGTGGCGCCATCCATGGGCTGCAACGAAAAGCGTTTGAAATCCCACCCGAGATAGTCGGCCGGATCGAGACCGGGCTGGGGGAAGACCAGTTTCAATTCATGACCGCTGCGCTGAACCACCGGTGCCTTGCCCTTCGGACTGACGGTGATCCAGTCAATCCCCTCCGGCGCGATCAGCGTACCATTGGTCTCTATCGCGATTTCAAAGCCCGCCGCATGCAGGGCATCAATCAGGCGCGCGTCGAGCTGTAGCAGGGGCTCACCGCCGGTACAGACCACCAGCGGCTTGCCGCCACCCGGCCACATCGCCGCGACCGCCGCCACCAGCTCGGCCGGTGTCTCAAAGCGTCCGCCGCCCGGCCCGTCCATGCCAATGAAATCAGTATCGCAAAAATTACAAACAGCGGTCGCGCGATCCTGTTCGCGGCCACTCCACAGATTGCAGCCGGCAAAGCGCAGAAAGACCGCCGGCCGGCCGGTCTGACCGCCCTCGCCCTGCACCGTCATGAAAATCTCTTTGACCGAATATTTCATGCTGCGGCCCCACTGCGCCATTGGCGCCAGCCGGCAGCGCGCAGATCGCAGGCCGGACAATCGCCGCAGCCATAACCCCATTCGTGCAATTCGCTGCGATCACCACGATAACAGCTATGCGTGCGGGTGCGGATGATCTCGACCAGCGCCTCGCCTCCCAGCTCCTGCGCCAGAACCCAGCTCTGCGCCTTGTCGAGCCACATCAATGGAGTCTCGATGCCGATATCGCTCGCCAACCCGAGGCTGAGCGTCTGCTGCATCGCGTCAATCGTGGCGCGGCGACAATCGGGATAGCCGGAGAAATCAGTTTCGCACATGCCGCCGACCATGACGCCATGCCCACGGCGGTAGGCGAGCGCCGAAGCGACGGTCAGGAACACCAGATTGCGGCCCGGTACGAATGTGCTCGGCAGACCATCCGCCGCCATCTCGATCGCCCGGTCGGCGGTCAGCGCACTCTCGGCGAGGGCGCCATAACCGGACAGGTCAACGACATGATCCGCGCCCAGCCGCGCCGCCCAATCGGGAAATGTCTCAACCAGTGCGGCGCGGACATCGAGCCGCGCCTGCATCTCGACATGATGACGCTGGCCGTAATCGAAGCCGACCGTCTCGACACGCTCGAAGCGTGCCAAGGCCCAAGCCAGGCAGGTTGCGGAATCCTGGCCGCCGGAGAAGAGTAGCAGTGCAGAGCTGGAGGTCGGTCGCGTATCCATGGCCGTTCTATAATCGCGCGAGCAGGGGATGGCCATGAGCAAGTATCGCTGGATCTACACCACATGGCCCGAGGCGGCGCTGGCGAAGCAGGTGGCTCAGACCCTGGTTGGCGAAGGCCTGTGTGCCTGCGCCAATATCCTGCCGGGCATGACGAGTGTCTATCGCTGGCAGGGCACAATCGAGACGGCAAGCGAGGTCGTCATGATCTTGAAAGTCAGCGAGCAGGCATCGAATCGCCTTCGCGCGCGTGTCCTCGCCCTGCACCCGGCGACCACCCCGTGCTATCTTGCCCTCGACATCAATACCGACGAGAGTTCGGATGATTTTCTCGTCTGGATTTCAAACCAATCAGCCGAAGCTCCGTAGGAAAACGCCACGGACCATCCGAGCTGTGCCTTGGGATAGGTCGAGTGTTTGGGCATGCGCGCCCATTCCAGAACATTTCCGAAAATCTCAGCGCGATATCCAAAACCATCGCGCAATTTCAATTTCGCGGAGATCGCCTCACCAGAGAAATGCGAACTGGCCTCCTCAAACCAAAGGAGAGTCTCATGTCTGCATTCCACACCCGCCCCATCCTGTCGGCGCTCGCCGCTTCCATGCTGCTGTCCGGCCCGGTCTCGGCACAGGCGCGATCAGTCAGCTTCGACCGCTCAGAGCTGAACAGCGAAGCCGGCGCAGCCCGCGTTCTCGAAAAGATCGACAGCGCCGCGCGCGCGGCCTGTCGCACCGAGAACCGCAATAGTGCCATGGAGGCACTCTCAAACCGTATCTGCGTCCGCGATACAGTGGCCCGCGCGGTTGCCGAAATCAGGTCACCCTGCCTCACCGACCTGGGGTCCGGATTGCTGACGCAACGAATATTGCTACTCTGCGCCGTGTCCGTCGTGCCCCGTGCCAATGAGGAGGTCCAGTGATCACAGAGCAAGCAGACGTTCTGGAACTTCTGGCGAGAGGGGCAGCCGCGGGCTTGTCCCTCCTGCTGGCAATCGTATTCTTCACACTGCGCAACGGCAATTGGGCCGCCAGGCTCGGAGGGCTATTTGCTTTGGGGACCGCGAGCTACTCCGTGTTCGGGTCTCCCTTGATCGCTGCAGCGCTTGCGCCCGCAGACCTGTTGCTCGCTCCGCTTTCGATCTTCAATGCCGTCTTCTTCTGGTGGTTCACGACCGCCCTCTTCGATGATCATTTTCAATGGCGCGTCTGGCGTTTCGTGCCGTTGATACTGGTGGCGATCCTCGCAACGGCGTTTTTCACAATACCGGCGCCTTCCGTTGCAGCGACCGCCGTAACGATCGCGTGGCAAATTCTGACTTTGGCCATCATGACCCATGCCGTTCTGCTCGCGATCCGCGATCTGCGCGATGACCTCGTCGAGCCTCGGCGGCAATTTCGCATTGCACTCACCGTTCTGGTCGCACTGGTCGGGATGGCCACCGCGATTATCGAAATTCTTTATTCCGATGGGAACATCCCCCCTAGAGCCGCTCAATTGCAGTCCGCCGCCCTGTTTGGCGTTTCACTGGCATTGTCTACCTGGATCCTGCAGGCGCGACCCAGTCTGTTCGCCGTGCCGCCACGGGGCAGGCCCAGAGGGTCACATCAAGCCAATATCGCGCCCGAGGACATCGCCCTCTCCCGACATCTGACCGAGTTGATGGCCGCTGGGATCTATCGGGAGTCGGTATTGACCGTTGGCGCGCTGGCAGAACGGTTGAAGACTCCTGAGCATCGGCTGCGCAAGTTGATCAACCAAGGGCTGGGATACCGAAACTTCTCAGGCTTCCTCAACACCTACAGGATTGCAGATGCTCAGGCCGTGCTTGCGGATCCCGAGCGAGCGCGCGATCAAATCCTCTTGATCGCTCTCGACCTTGGCTTCGGCTCGATCGCCCCGTTCAACCGGGCCTTCCGGGAAGCTACTGGCCAGACTCCGACCGCCTATCGCCGCAAGGCGCTGACGGAGGCATAGCGAATTTGAAATAGTCGCGTCATTTTTGCGAAGCATTGCGCACATTCGCAATCGCCGCGACCGCCCCAACACAAACCTTATCCTGAGTTCGACTTTCTCAGCCGGCCGTCGGTGGCCCGGAAATGAACACAGGAGTTTGCATGACGGACACTCTTCTATCACCCCCCGGGGTTCGCGCAGCTCTCGCCGAACTCGCACCGCAAATCCCAGAGTTCATACAAACCGACCTGATGCGATACATTCTCGGCGCGGGCGCGGTATTCCTGATTGTGAACATCGGGTTGGCAGGGCCGCTGCGATCTCGCAAGATCCGAGCGGACACGCCCGGTTGGCCGCAGATCGTTCGTGAAATTTTCGCCTCGCTACGCACGGTTCTTGTCTTTGCACTATTCGGTCTAGCCACAGCATTCGGCTACAGCATGGGGTGGGTGCGGATATATGAGGACGCTGGTGAGCTGGGCTGGCCCTATTTTGGCGTCTCGGTTCTGGCTATCATCGTGCTTCACGATGCGTGGTTCTACTGGACACACCGCATGATCCATCACCCCATCCTCTTCCGCAGATTACACCGCTTGCATCACCGCTCTTTCAACCCAACGCCCTGGACGTCCTATGCCTTCAACACGGGCGAAGCGGCGTTAAACGCGTTGTTCCTGCCTGTCGTGCTGACTGTGCTGCCCGTCTCATTTTTGGGAGTTGTCATATTCGTGACCCACATGATGATCCGCAACGCGATCGGGCATTGTGGTTATGAACTATTTCCCGCTGACCGTGACGGAAAACCGCTGTTCGGCTGGCTCACGACGGTGACGCATCACGATCTCCACCACTCGCAGGCCGGGTGGAATTACGGTTTGTATTTCTCGTGGTGGGATCGATGGATGCGGACGGAAAACCCGAGCTATCTCGAAACATTTGCCAGCGCCGTGTCGGCCAAACCAGTCGAGTCGCCCGCCAAGGCATGATGGCGGATCAGGCGTCGCTCTGCGATTTTGCGCCTGGATCGAACGAGCCGTCAGCGACCATGCTTGAGCGGGAAATCAGGTCTCAGGGTCGGTATCGATGACGGCGTCATGGGCCGATTCGTCGAAGCCACGGCGGCGGCCGATGATGAAGACGGTCGACAGGACGACACCGAGTATTGTGGAGAACGTGACGCCAAGCCCAAGCGCGAACCAGCCATGCCCGCTCATATGCATGGTCGGCAGTTCAGCATAGCCGAGAACGAGATAGACGATCAGCGCGATGACGACGATGCCGACCATGCCGATCAGCAGCCGATTGGATGAAAAGAGTCTCATGGGACCACCTCTTTGATTGTCCTATGGTCTAGTCTTTTCAGCGCGGATGTCACGGCCTGTCAGGCCAAGCGCGCGCAAATGCCACAGCCCGATGGGCGCGCCGGTCCTGCCGTATCGGGAGAGAAGATGTTGGTAGCGGGAGGGAGACTTGAACTCCCGACCTCAAGATTATGAGTCCTGCGCTCTAACCAGCTGAGCTACCCCGCCACACCCTCTGCAAGCAGAGAGGCACGCCCTATACGCGGACCGCCCGCAGCTGACAAGCCACGGGCGGTCCCTGATTTCAGTTGACTGCAGATCAGGCCGAACGGACCTCGGTGAGGAATTGCTCGACGGAGGTTTTCAGGCTGCCGGACTGACGTGAAACTGCCAGCGAAGCTTCAAGAACCTCGCCCGCACTTTCGCCGGTTTCCGAGGTCGCCCGATCGACTTCCTGGATATTGGCGAACACGTCTCGCGTACCGTCGGCGGCTTCCTGGGCCGAGCGGGTGATCTCGCCGGCCGCAGCACGCTGCTCTTCCATCGCCGCAGCAATGGCCGTCGCGATTTCGCTCATCTCGTGGATCGTGCTGCCGATCGAGGACATCGCCTCGACCGCCTTTGAGGTCGCACTCTGGATGCCGGAAATATGCTTCGAGATATTCTGCGTCGCCGCACCGGTCTGACTGGCCAAGGCTTTCACTTCGGAGGCCACCACGGCAAAGCCCTTGCCGGCTTCACCAGCACGGGCCGCTTCAATCGTGGCGTTGAGCGCGAGGAGATTGGTCTGCTCGGCGATGTCGCTAATCAGGCCAACAATGTCATTGATGCTCTTGGCGGCGTCGTCGAGGCGTTGCACATCGCCATTGGTGCGTTCAACCTGATCGACGGCGCTGCCGGCGATCTGGGTCGAGCGGGCGATCTGCTGACTGATTTCACCGATCGAAGACACCATTTCTTCTGCCGCCGCCGCGACGGTCTGGACGTTTTGTGACGCGCCTTCAGAAGCATGTGCCACGGCGGCGGATTTGCCGGTGGTGGCCGCAGCGGTTGAACTCATGGTGCGAGCGGCCGCTTCCATCTGGGTCGCGGCGGCGCTGACCTGACCGATGGCGTCGGCAGACGCTTCTTCGAACGCCTGGATCAAGCTCTCGACCGCAGCCGAACGCTTTTCTTTCATCCGACGCTCGGCTTCGGTTTCTGATTCCAGACGAGCGCGCTCAATCGCATTCTGACGGAAGACATCGACCGACCGGGCCATATCACCGATTTCGTCATTGCCGGGCGTGAAGCCCAGATTGACGTCGCTATTGCCCTCGGCCAACGCTCTCATCGTGCGGGCCATGGCGCTGATGCGCTTGAGCAGGGTCATATTGACGTAGAACCAGCCAATACCGGCCGCAATGACAAGCCCGACAGCAGCAATGACGATCAGCAGGATGCGGCCGGTAACGACGGCAGAATTGGCGGCATAGGTCGCCACATCAACCCGACCGGCAACCTCTCGCTTGAAATCACTGACATGCGAGACGAGTGAGTCGGCGGCAGCACGCGATTCATCCGAGAAGCTTTCAGCTTCAGCGATCGCATCCAACTCGGCCTTGCGCAGTTCAAATACACCTTGAGCGCCGTCGCCGTAACCGATCAAAATATCCGCTTGGTCGCGGATCGCGGGCGAGACTTCACTTTGAAGGATTGCCAGATTGACGTCGAGCTCGCCAGCAGCTTCGTCATAACGATCATAAATACTGTCGACCTCTTCATCACTGGCCGCGACGTCGAGTTCATTATACTGGATCAGCATCTGGTTTGCCGCGAGCAAGGCGCGAAGCAGGCTCTCGATATCGGCATCGTCGCTGACGTCAAGCGCACCTTCGATGCTACTGGCCAAACTCGCTCGCGTCTGACGCGCTTGGTTGGTTGCGTCGCGCCGCAGATTTCGAACGCTGAGCCGCTGGTCGACCACAGTATTCATACCCTCGACCATGCCCGACAATTCGGTGACCGCGCCAGTCAAGGTCGCAATCTCGGCCTCACTCGACAAGACGCGCAGCGCTTCCAGCTGGGGTGCCATGCCGTCGCGAAGCGTAACAGCGCGGTTGAAATTTTCGACCCGGACCACAGCGGTCGGCGATAAGGCGAGTTCCTGCAGCACAGCACTGACGCCCTGGCTGGATTCGCTGAGCGCATCGACCGCCAGTGTTTCGGGAATGGCGCGACTGGTAATCTGACCAACCGCTGAATTGGTTGAGTTGAAGCCCGTCACACCAACGATCACAGCGACGAGTGTCATTGCGGAGGACAGGGCGAAAGCGGCCAAGAGCCGAAATTTGACGCTGGACGTTTTTTCAACAAGTCCGGCAAATACTGAAGTCATGACTTCGGCCCTCTATGGTTAATGGCCTCGATGAAAAGTTACGGGCGACGCTAACGCGCCGCCCGTAAATGAAACCTTATGATGCTGCAGATCGCCGGATTCTTTTGTCGGCTGACCTTGCTTCCCGGGTCGTTAGCCGCCCAGGTTGAAGTCGAAACGTGTGGTCAGGCCTTCGGTCGAAACCGCAGCAGGCGCATAGCTCCAACCCTCGATGGCGTGCAGGACGGCGCGGTCGAACACGCCCTCGGGCTGAGCCTCAACGACTGTCGGATTTTCAACAGTGCCATCCGGCGAGACCGTGTACTGGACGACGGCATAACCCTCGACGCCGCGACGCTCTGCACCGCGTGGATAATCTGGCGCTTCAACACTCGTACGTTCGCGGTCCTGAGCGAACGCCGGAGTCGCCGAAAAGGCCATGGTGGACATTGCCACCGCCAAAATCATGGTTCCCGTTTTATACATCGACTTACCCTTCATCCATTTTGCATACGCCGCCCGGAATTTTTTCCGTGTCCGGCACCGTGTTGATGTCTTCCAGGCAGGTCTTGCCCGGCACGAGGACAATGCCCCAAACCGGTTGCGAAACATTTAAGTACGCCACGAACATTTGACGCAGTGCTGATTTTTTTTCACGTAGGAGGAAGAATTCGGCGCGTGGTCACGCTTGCAAGGCGCGGGATGGCCGATCCGGCTCGCATCATCTGTCGCGACTGGCTATGGTCCGAGCGTGACTGTGCCCAGGCTGGCGGTCACGACCCGTCATCGCCGAGGTGAAACTGTATGAACGCCAAGGATATCCGACTGCCCGCTGCGCAGATGACCGCCTTTGCTGCCGCACTGTTGCAAGCGGCCGGAGCGCGACCCGCTGAT
Source organism: uncultured Maricaulis sp. (assembly GCF_963975345.1). NCBI lineage: Bacteria > Pseudomonadati > Pseudomonadota > Alphaproteobacteria > Maricaulales > Maricaulaceae > Maricaulis > uncultured Maricaulis sp. The sequence continues at coordinate 83,417 of NZ_CAXBGE010000010.1, forward strand.
GCAATAGCCGTTGCGGAGCATCTGACGGCGTCCAGTCTGGCCGGGCATGACAGCAATGGTATTGACCTGCTGCCGGCCTGGCTCGACCAGACCGACAAGAAATTCGTCAAGCTCGACAGTGCCGAGCGAGTCTTGGCCGAAACGGCGATCATTCTGCGCGTCGATGCTGATGGCGGCTGGGGCCCACCCGCCGCGACAAAGTTGATTGAGCGAGCCGGCGCCAAGGCGATCGAACACGGTTTGGCGGCAGCGACGCTGGGCGATGTCCATGATCTCGGCCGCATTGGTGCCTATGGTGAGCAGGCTGCGGCCGCCGGTCTGGCGGCAATTCTGTTCGTCAATGTCACCGGCCAGCCCCCCATCGTGGCACCATTTCACGGCTCGGACGCCCGCTTCGGCACCGATCCGATCTGCATCGCCTTTACGGCCACGCCGCAGCGTTCAGCCTTCGTACTCGACATGGCGACTAGCCGTATCTCGCTGGGCCGGCTGAAGATGGCCGCCGCCCGCGGCCAGGACATCCCGTCCGGCTCTTTGATCAATGAGCATGGCATGCCGACCACCGACCCGTCGGGCATGAGCGGTGATCCACGCAAGGGCGCTCTCACCCCGATGGGACGCCATAAAGGCTATGGTCTCGCTCTGGCGTGCGAACTGCTGGGGGGCGTCTTGTCCGGCGGCGGCACGATCCAGCCGGAGCAACCGCGTGAGGGCGCCGTGCGCAATGGCCTGTTCGCGATCCTGATCAATCCGGCCCTGTTCGGCGAGGCCGGATGGATGGAGCATGAGATCGAGGCGATGGCCGATTACGCCCTCGGCTCGCCGCCGATGGATTGGGACAGTCCGGTTCTCTATCCCGGCGATCCGGAACGGGCCCTGCGCGGCAAGCGGCTGCGGGACGGGATTCCGGTAGACCCTGAGCTTGTGGCCGAGCTCAATGAGACAGCGGCGGCCAGAGGCCTCAAGCTGAGGCTTCAGCCCGGCACCTGAAACAAATCCAGCACATCGCGGCCGATCCGCATCGGGCGGCGGGTGGCGCGGTTGATGCGGCACCATTCGGTAACCGCCCGGGCGGAGAAGCGTTTGGCGCCGGGTTTGCGGATGTCGACATGGCGGTCGAAGCGCGGACCGCGAACCTCGCCGAGCCAGGTGCGGATTTCGGCACTCTCGCCGGGCAGGATCGGATCGCGGTATTCGATCGTGTGCTTGAGCGCGATCCAGACCTCGGCCTCGATCATCTTCGGCGTGGCAACGGCGTGCCAGTGGGTCACGGCGATATCCTGCACCCAGCGCAGATAGACGACATTATTGACATGACCGAGTTCGTCGAAATCAGACGCCTGCGGCGTGATCTGACGCAGCAGCGCGGTCTCGAAGGAGACACAGCCAAATCCCTCGCCCTCGGGCGTATTCTCCAGCGGCGCAATGACGCCAAAACCTGCTGACCCGTTCGTCATTCCACCCATACCTTCTCGCAAGGCCCTATCCATACGCGCCCGCCATCCCGGATGGGAAGTGTATGGCCGTTATGCGTCCGCCTAGATCGCACCCTTCTTGAGGTCCAGGGCATCTGAAATCCGCTCCAGCGCGCCCGCTTCCTGGGCGACGATCGCATTGTCGGCCACCACCGCGATTTGCGCAGCATGGATGACGGCGCGCTTGGCAATCCCGTTAGCGCTGACCGAAGCAATGAGTTCCAGGACGCGCTTGGCAGCGGTCTCGTAATCAGCCGCAAAAGCGCGTTCAATGGCTGGAAGCGCCGCTTCAAGGTCCGCTTTCGCGACCCCGGCCGGGACGTTCTTCGAGAGCAGCCCGTGAACCAACCGGACCTTTTCGGACTGCACATATTTGCCGTCTGAAAACGCGACCATGAGATAGGCCCCGCACAGGGCATGGGCGATGATCCCGGCCTCTGTCGAGGGCTTTTCGAAATTTGCCATTGGACCCGCTACTCCCCTGGTTCGCGCCCGGCGCGGCCTTTATTTCTTCGGCGCCGAAATATGGATCGGGTGCCCCAGTGCGGTCAGCACGCTTTCGGCGAAGCCTTCGGTCAGGGTCGGGTGGACGTGGATCGTGCCGGCGATGTCTTCCAGACGCGCGCCCATCTCGATGGCCAGGGCAAATTCGCCCGACAGCTCGGAGACATGGGTGCCCACAGCATGGATGCCGAGGATGACATGATCGCTTTCCCGCGCCGTGACGCGGACGAAACCGCCATCCGCTCCGGCTTCCATCGAGAGATAACGGCCCGAAGCGGCGAGCGGGAATTTGCCGGTGATGATCTCTTCGCCCTTGGCCTTGGCTTCGTCGGGCGTCATGCCGACACCGACGATTTCCGGCTCGGTGAAGCAGACGGCAGCAATCGAGACCGGATCGAACACCCGGCGATGGCCAGCGACCAGTTCGGCCACCATCTCGCCCTGGGCGGTGGCCTTGTGGGCCAGCAGTGGTTCGCCAATCACATCGCCGATCGCCCAGACGCCGCGCATGCCGGTGCGGCACTGGTCATCGACCTTGATGAAGCGGCCATCGACCAGCTCCAGCCCCATCGTCTCGACACCCCAGCCTGCCAGACAGGCCTTGCGGCCGACGGCGACGAGGATCTTGTCGGCTTCGATGCGCTGGGCCGCGCCCTTGGCGTCTTCGTATTCGAGGAAGGTCTTCTTGCCTTCGGTCACCACGCCCTTGGCCTTGCAGGACAGGTTCACATCAACCTTGTGCTTCTTCAGCCACATCGTGATCGGACGCGTGATTTCCTTGTCATAGATCGGCAGGATGGCCGGCGCGGCCTCGATAAAGGTCACCTCCGAGCCGAGCTTGCGCATCGCAATGCCCAGTTCCAGACCGATATAGCCGGCCCCAACAACGACGAGCTTTTTCGGCAGCTCGGTCAGATCGAGCGCCTGGGTCGAACCGATCACCGCGTCGCCAAACGGCAGGAAGGGCAGTTCGACCTCAACCGAGCCGGTGGCGAGAACGACATTCTCGGCGGTGATTTCGATCTGGCTGCCGTCCTCACAATCGACGACACAGGTCTTGGCGCCGGTGAATTTGGCCCAGCCTGAAATATGTTCGGCACCGGCCGCCTTGAGCAGGGTCGCGACGCCGCCGGTCAGCTTGGTGACGATGCCGTCTTTCCAGTCGGTCAGCTTGCCCATGTCGAGCACGGGCTTGGACGCGAGCGAGATGCCCAAGGGCGCGCCCTCGGCATGATCGCCCATATGCTCGAACTTGCTGGCCGCGTGGATGATCGCCTTCGACGGGATGCAGCCGCGATTGAGACAGGTGCCGCCCAGTCCGTCCTTGTCGACGATGACGACATCGAGCCCGAGCTGGCCGGCACGGATCGCCGCCGGATAGCCGCCGGGACCGCCGCCGACAATGAGAAGCTGGCAATTGCGTTGTTTCATCGTGAAGGCTCCATGGCGGCGGCAGTGATCATGAGCCGGGATTTAGCCGCTCGGCGCACAAAGGGAAAGGCCTGCACTGAGCCCTCAGCGCTCGCGGCCCAGCTCGATGCGTTCCAGCAGCTTCACCCGCTCGCCCTTCTGGCGGACGATCTGTACTGCACTGGCCCGGCAGCGCATCGAGAGGCCGGCCTCATTAATATCCCTGACCCGCACCTGCGAGGCCGCACCGTCCGAGCCGCGTCCGATGGTGATGTGCGGCATTGCGGCCGGGCCGGCACGCCGCTCCGGCGCAAGGGCACCGGCATAGAGCCGGTCCTGCAAGGCGCTCAGCGCCTCGCGACCTATGGTCGGAACCAGCCACTCCATCACGTCTTCGCTGTCGGCATTGGAATGTGAGACAGCCCTGTCCAACACGATCTCGAAGGGTTTCTGGCCCTCAAGCCGGGTCTGGGTTTCGCGGATGAGATCACCCGGTTTCCAGCCGTCTACCGGAAAGACGAGGGTGAAATGCGGCAGGACCTGATCGGCCAGGGCAGCGTCATGCTCGCGCCGCCAGAGCTGGATCTGCTCATAGTCCGCTAGCGCGAATTCGGGACATACCAAGGCGAGAAAGGTGGTGGCGGGCATGGTCAAGCCTACAAAAAGGGGGAGGAATGATGAGCGCGAAGGCGCCACAGTCCCATTTGCTGCACGCCGAAATGCCTGCGCGCGAATTATTCTTGTCCCCATTGCGTCTGCGAGTCCAGAAATAGGGAATGTCACCCCACCAAGCGGACACAGCGACATTGTCTAACCCTCCCGTCCGGAAAGCTTTGATGAAAGCGACGCGGTCTCGATCCAACCGCCCGTCCAATGCTCAGTGCCAAATGTAAGGTCAGTCGAGCCGTTCATCGTGCCGTCATCATGGACAGGCCACTGTGCAATGCATCAACCAACCGCCTTGTTCCGGCTGTCTTCTCCAGGGGAATCTCATGTCCATGAAAACTCTACTTGCCGCCGCTATTGCTGTCGCGGCGCTGACCGGTATCGCCTCAGCGCAGAACGTCTCGCTTGCGCCAACCTATGGCTCGGTCGCCCTCAATCCCGGCTTCATGCCTGACCCCTACCAGGCCCAGGTCGTGGCTGGCGGCTCGATCGACGCCTCATCGATTGACGGTAATTGTGTCGGCCTGATCGCCGATGCACCGGATTTCCGCCTGCAATACGGCGACGGCGGCTCGCAACTCTTCATCGGCGTCACCTCCGCGGCAGACACGACGCTGGTCGTCAACGGACCGGACGGCACCTGGTTTTGCGATGATGACACCAATGGCTTCAACCCGCTGATCGGCGGTCAGGGCGTCATGGCAGGCCAATATGATATCTGGGTTGGCACTTATGGTGACAGCACAGCACCCGCCACGCTCTTCATCACCGAATACGACCAGTAAGACTGCCGCATTGCGAAACGAGAACGGGGCCCGCTTGCGGGCCCCGTTTTTTATGGATCGATCAGTGCGGGCGCGTTACGACCCGGCCAATTCCTGTTCCATCGCGGCATCATATTCACCCAGCGCGGCGAGGCTGTTCATTTTGGCGCGGTGGTTGAAGGCAGCTTGAGCCGCTTTGACGTTGGCGGACTTGCCGCCCCAGGCTTTCAGCGGTGCCGCCTGCAGCGCACGGCCATAGGAGAAGCTGACCGGCCAAGGCAGGTCATAGCTCGACGTGATCGCATTGAGGTGCGCGGTGGCTTCCTCGTCGGACTGACCGCCGGACAGGAAGGCGATGCCGGGCACAGCGGCCGGGACGCAATTGGCCAGGCATTGCATCGTCATGTCGGCGACTTCCTCGATGCTGGCGCGGTCGTCATTCTTCGTCCCCGAGATCACCATATTCGGCTTCAGGATCGTGCCTTCGAGGATAACGCCCTGGTCGAACAGCTCGCGATACAGGGTCTTGAGCGCGAATTCGGTCACTTCATAGCAACGCTCGATCGAGTGATCGCCATCCATGATGACTTCCGGCTCAACGATCGGAACGATATTGGCTTCCTGGCACAGCGCCGCATAGCGGGCGAGCGCGTGCATATTGGTGTTGATGCAATACTGGCTCGGCATGGATTCATCGCCATCGCGGCCGATATTGATCACCGAGCGCCATTTGGCGAAGCGGGCGCCGAGCCCGTAATAGTCGGCGAGCCGCTCACGCAGACCATCGAGGCCTTCGGTGATCATCTCACCATCACTGCCGGCCAGCCCCTTGGCACCGGCATCAACCTTGATGCCCGGGATCGCGCCAGCGTCCTGGATCAGCTTGGCCAACGGAGTGCCGTCCTTGGCTTTCTGGCGGATGGTCTCGTCATAGAGGATGACGCCGGAGACATATTGGCTCATCGCAGGCTCGGTGCGGAACAGCATTTCGCGCCAGTCGCGGCGATTATCGGCCGTATTTTCCAGCTTGATCGAGGCGAAGCGCTTGCCGATCGTCCCGGTGGATTCGTCGGCTGCCAGCAGGCCCTTGCCGGGCGCCACCATGGCACAGGCGGTTTCGTTGAGTTGGTCGAGATCCATCATGTCATCCCCAGCTTGGTTCGATCTTTATCATCAGCATCGTCTGTTTCGCCCCTTCTATACGGGGCGCGGCCAAATCCCAATACGGGAAAGGGCGCGAATTCCTGTTCTTGTCGCTGCCGGTTCAGGCGCCAACGCTATCGCGCGCCATCAACGCCTCGACACCCGGCAAGACCTTGCCTTCCATCCATTCGAGGAAGGCACCACCCGCCGTCGAAATGAAGGTGAAATCATCAGCGACACCGGCCTGGTTGAGCGCTGCGACCGTATCGCCGCCGCCACCGACGGCGACGAGACCCTGCTCGCGCGCCGCGCGGGCAACATGCTCGGCCACCGCCATCGTTGCGCCATCGAAGGGAGGCGTCTCGAACGCACCCAGAGGGCCGTTCCAGATCAGCGTCCGGCAATCATCGATCACCTGGTTGAGGGCAACCACGGTGCCGGGACCGCAATCGAGGATCATCTCGTCCGCGCCGACATTGTGCACCGCCGTCAATCGCGTTTGCGGGTTGGGCTTGAATTCGGTTGCCAGCACGACATCGCTCGGCAGGATCAGCCGGCAGCCGGCCTCTTCCGCCGCGACCAGGATCATCCGCGCCGTGTCGGCCAGATCCGCCTCGCACAGGCTGGCCCCGACCTTGATGCCCTGGGCATGCAGCAAGGTATTGGCCATGCCGCCACCGACGAAAAGGATGTCGACCTTCTTCACCAGATTCTTGAGCAAATCGATCTTGGACGAGACTTTGGCGCCGCCGACCAGCGCGATCAGCGGTCGGGCCGGCTCATCAAGCGCGGCCGTGAGCTGGTCGATCTCGCGTTGCATCGCCAGACCGGCATAGGATGGCAGAAAATGCGTCACGCCTTCGGTCGAGCCATGCGCGCGATGGGCGGCGGAGAAGGCGTCGTTGACGTAGAGATCGCCGAGCCGGGCCAGAGCGGCGGCGAAACCGGGATCATTGGCTTCCTCACCGGCCTCGAAACGCGTGTTCTGCAACAGGATCACATCGCCATTCGCCATCTCTGCAACGGCAGACGCGGCATCATCGCCGACGATGTCATCGACGAAATCAACGGCATCGCCAATCAGATCGGCCAGCGGCTGCGCCACAGGCTCCAGCGACAGGCCGGTGACGCGGCTGCCCTTGGGGCGACCAAAATGCGCCAGCAGGATCACTTTCGCGCCGGCTTCGCGCAGGAATTCAATCGTCGGCAGGGCCGATTGCAGACGGGTATCGTCGGTCACGACGCCATCGCGCATCGGCACATTGAAATCGACACGCACGAGCACGCGCTTGCCACCCAATTCAGCGTCCTGGATACGGCGGATCTTGGTCATGATGCGGTCCCTGTCTGGTCGGGCTTACTGAAACTTGCCCATCGCCACGGCCGTATCGACCATGCGGCAGGCGAAGCCCCACTCATTGTCATACCAGGTCATCACCCGGACCAGGCGCTCATCGATGACGTTGATCTTGTCGATGGCGACGATCGAGGAGCGCGGATCGTGATTATAATCGATCGAGACCAGCGGAATGCTGTCATAGCCCAGAATGCCCTTCATCGGGCCATCGGCGGCGGCGATGACGGCGTCGGAAAGCTCTTTCGCCGTTGTCGGGCGCGAAGGCACGAACACCATGTCGATCAGCGACACATTCGGGGTCGGCACGCGCACGGCGGCACCATCGAGCTTGCCGATCAATTCGGGGATCACCAGGCCAACCGCCTTGGCGGCCCCGGTCGAGGTTGGGATCATCGACATCGCAGCGGCACGGGCGCGGTGCAGATCCTTGTGATTGCGGTCCAACGTTGGCTGGTCGCCGGTATAGGCGTGGATAGTGGTGACATGACCGCGCTCGATACCGACGGCGTCATTGAGCACTTTGGCAACTGGTGCCAGGCCGTTCGTGGTGCATGAGGCGTTGGAAACGATGATGTCGGCGGCGGTCAGCTGATCGTGATTGACGCCATAGACGATGGTCTTGTCGGCATTCTTGGCCGGGGCCGAGCACAGTACGCGTTTGGCGCCGCTCCCGATATGCGCCATCGCGGCGGCCTTGTCGTTGAACTTGCCGGTGCATTCCATCACCAGATCAACGCCCATCGCCTTCCAGGGCAATTGGGACGGATCGCGATTGGAGACTTTCATGATGCGGCCGAAACCGGCATCGAGCCAGTCTTCGCCGACTTCGATCTTGCCGGGATAGCGGCCATGGACACTGTCATAGGTCAGAAGGTGGGCATTGGTCTCGGGCGTCGAACTGTCATTGATCGCCACGACTTCAACTTCGCCCCAGCGCTGGTTCTCCAACACTGCACGCAGTGCCAGACGGCCGATACGGCCAAACCCATTGATTGCAACCCGAAGCGCCATGGCTTGTCTCCTCGATACCCGTCACCGCGACCGGCGGACATCTCACCGGTCATGCTCTAAATTGGCGCGGACTTACCCGCCTTTAAGGTCGTAGTCCACCAGAGGTGTGCGGCAAAACAGCGCTGCGACACATTTATCGGCATTCGCCGGGCAGGTTGGATGTGTGCCAGCGCAGTGCTTCACCTGTCCGACCGCAGACCGGGGACTTGAAATGAAACTGTACGCCTGCGAGAAGCAGAGTAGACATCATACAAACTTCTTGGGCGGGTGCCGGTATTATGAAAGTTATCGTTCTTGGTGGGGACGGCTTCTGCGGATGGCCGACAGCCCTTTACCTCTCAAATCTCGGACATGACATCGTCGTCGTCGACAATCTCTCACGCCGCAAGATCGACGTTGAACTGGAAGTGGAGTCTCTGACCCCGATCCGGCCGATGACCGAACGTCTCGCCGCATGGAAAGAGGTTTCCGGCCGCGACATTCGTTTCGTGAACATGAATATCGGCAAGGATTTCCAGGAATTCATCGATCTGATCGAGGAAGAAAATCCCGACACGATCGTGCATTTCGCCGAACAGCGCGCCGCGCCCTATTCAATGAAGTCGGCCCGTCACAAACGCTACACCGTCGACAATAATCTCAACGCCACCAATGACGTGCTCGCCGCGATCGTCGAAAGCGGCCGCGATATCCATCTCGTCCACCTCGGCACGATGGGTGTTTATGGCTATGGCACGGCGGGCATGAAGATCCCTGAGGGCTATCTCAAGGTGAAGGTACAGACGGATAACGGGCTGCAGGATCAGGAGATTCTCTATCCGGCCAATCCGGGCTCGATCTATCACATGACCAAGACCCAGGATCAGCTTTTCTTCCATTTTTACAACAAGAACGACAAGGTGAAGATCACCGATCTCCACCAGGGCATCGTCTGGGGCACCCAGACCGAAGAGACCAAGCGCGATGAGCGCCTGGTCAACCGGTTCGATTATGATGGCGATTACGGCACAGTGCTGAACCGTTTCCTGATGCAGGCCGCCGTCGGCTATCCGCTCACCGTGCACGGCACGGGCGGCCAGACGCGCGCCTTCATCCACATCCAGGACACGGTGCGCTGCATCCAGCTGGCGATCGAGAACCCGCCAAAGGCTGGCGAGAAGGTCCGCATCATCAACCAGATGACCGAGACCCACCGGGTCCGCGATCTGGCCGCGATGATCGCTGATCTGACCCATGCCGAAGTGCAACTCGTCCCCAATCCGCGCAATGAGGCGGACGAGAACGACCTGCATGTCGAAAACGACACCTTCCTGCAGCTGGGCCTGAAGCCAATCACCCTCGCCGCCGGCCTGATGGAAGAAGTCACCGACATCGCCCACAAATATGCCGCTCGTTGCGACAAGGCGAAAATCCCCTGCATCTCCTATTGGGGCAAAGGCCGCGAAGAAGCCGCGACGCCACCGAAGCCGGTGAAGGTTGCGGGGTAAGGCTTTCCGGTCTGACGAATTGAAAAGGGGCGCCTCTCGGGGCGCCTTTTTTTGTCGTGGTCCGCCGATGAAGCGGGTCCCAGCGAGGTGGGTCGCGCCAGCATTGCGTTTGCGATAGCCTCTAGCGCGAACTCGGCGCCGGCATCGGGTTGAGCGTGCCAAGGAGCAGACGATCCCACTCAATCCACATCATTTGTTGGCGACCCTCGTGATTGCAGCCTTGGCAGTGTCTGCGAGTTCTGTGGACGCCCAGGACACCTCTGATGTACTGGGAGCGCCCTACGAAATTGTCGTCATGCCACCCATGTCCCATGCCGATGTCGTCGTACAGCTGGTCGAAATCGATCCGGATGGTGAGCGGATACCGCCACTCGTCATCCTGCTTGGCGGTTCAAACGGGGGCCTGTGGTTCGGTGACTTCCTGCACGATCTGACGGCTCGACGGATTTCCTCCCTGGGCCTTTCCTATTTCGGCCATGACGGACAACCTGACCAACTCGTCGAGCGACCTCTCGAACCAATCGCAGCTGTCATCGAGTTGGCCCGCGAAACGCGGGGCGCGCAACACAGATGCCTCGCTGTCATCGGAGTCTCAAAAGGCGGAGAGCTAGCGCTTCTGCTTGCCGCCCACGAACAGGAGTTTGTAGATCCCGGGGATCGGCTGATGGATGCCACGATCGCCGCTTCACCGAGTCATGTCGCCTGGCAGGCCCCCCACATCCGGCTGGGCGCTCGTTCGAGCTGGTCCCTGGCAGGCAGGCCGCTGGATTTCGTGCCCTACCCCTGGTTATCGACCCACCTGCCGGACGTGTTTTTCAATCGCTATGAGGTGGGGGAATACCATCTCGACGCCCTTCAAAACGAACGCGCTGTCGAAGCGGCGGCGATACCGGTTGAACGCGTTACGCACCCGACCCTGCTCATCGCCGGGCAGAATGACGCCATGTGGCCTGCGGTCCGGATGGCACAAGCGGCACTGGACCGCGCGCGCCGTCTGAACCCGGATACGCCCGTGCAGCTGGAGATCCGCGATCTGGACCATTTTGTTTTGTCCGATGCCGCTACACGTCAGCTCGCGATTGATTTTCTGATTGAAGCCTTGCGCGACGCGGCGGCCGCCGGCGACTGCCAAGCCGATTTCGAGTGAGACCGGTGAAGGTCGCGGGCCGATCCCTTCGATCCGCTGAAATGAAAAGGGCGCCTTTCGGGGTGCCCTTTTTTGTCGCCAACTTCAACAGATGGCCAGAATTTATGGCCGTCGGACTGCGCGCCTCAGTCGATGCCAACTGCCGAGTGCGCCCGGGCAGCCTCGTCCGCGATCGTGAGCAATACGGCTATGCCGGCCTTGGAACACCAGTGGGACGGATTGTCCGAGGGATAATCCAAATTCACCCGACCAGCACGCAAACGCAGGGCATTCACCGCTGGATCGGGGTCACTCACCGAGACAAAATCATCCCAGCCCCATTTCCCCAAAGCAGGGTCGCCCGTCGCAAACATCCGGATTATTTCACTCGCCTCAAGAAGCGTCATTTCCTACCCCTCCAGCACCCGCACCAACCGCTCTATAAACCCGCAACACTGATCGAGCTGATCAATCGCCACAAACTCATCGGGCTGATGCGCCTGGGTGATCGAGCCGGGGCCACAGACGACGACGGACAGGCCCGCAGCTTGGAATTGGCCAGCCTCGGTGCCATAGCTGACGACGCGGGTGGAATTATCACCGGTGAGCTGGCGCGCCAGACGTTCGGCAGAGCCGTCGGCCTCGCGGGCGAAGGCGGGGACGTTTGAGCGCACGGTCACAGTCACGCTGGCTTCGGGCGCGGCTTGGCGCATCTTCGCCTCGACCGCTGCGGCGCGCTCCCGCAAGCCTGCCTCGATTTTGTGTGGGTCATCCCAGGGTGCGGGGCGGATCAGGCTGGCGAATTGGGCATCAAGGGCGAGGATGTTGAGCGCGGTGCCGCCCTTCATCTCGCCGATCGTCAGCGTGCCGAAGGGCGGGGTGTAGGGGCTGTCAGCGGGCGCGGCGGCTTCCATTTCGGCGGCGCAATCGACCAGGTATTGCATGAGCGGCACCGCATGGGTGACGGCGCAGGCACCGTCGCGCACGAGGCTGGAATGGGCCTCACGGCCGCGCAGTTTCACCACCATCGAGAACAGGCCCTTATGGGCCGTGACGACTTTCATGTCGGTCGGCTCTCCGACGATGACGCTGGCGGGTTTGACTGGCCCCGCCATGATTTTCTCGATCATCGCCGGCGCGCCGATACAGCCGATTTCCTCGTCGAAGGAAAGTGCAATATGGAGCGGGCGTTTCAGCTTGGCGGCGGCGAACATGGGCGCCAGGGCGAGGATACATGCGGAGAAGCCCTTCATGTCGCAAGTGCCGCGCCCATAGAGCTTGCCATCACCCTTGTCGGTCAGCGTCCAGGGATCACTGGTCCAGGGTTGTCCATCGACCGGCACGACATCGGTATGGCCTGACAGCACAACACCACCATCGACCATCGGGCCGAGAATCGCGTGCAGATTGGCTTTGCGACCATCGCTGCTGGGAATGCGTTCGCAACGGGCGCCGAGCGCGCTCAGCCGCTGCTCAACATGGTCGATCAGCGGCAGGTTGGAATTGCGCGAGGTGGTGTCGAAGCTGATCAGATCACGCAATTCATCAATCGCGGTCGCAAGGAAGGGCGATGGCTGGGACATGAAGCACCTCGATCAGTTTGTCCGCTCGGTGTTAGCCGGTTTTTTACCGCAATTCCAAAACTCAATGCCCAAGCGGCAGGCCAGCGCGCAGTATCGTGCGGTTCTGAGGATTGTGAACCCGATGCCATCGTGCCTGATCTCATATCTGCGGAGCTGGGCCGCTGACCGGCGCGGCAATGTCGCACTGATGTTCTCGATCCTGTTGATGCCCTTGATGGTGCTGACGGGCGGGTCGGTCGATCTCAACCAAGCCCTCAATGCCCGCACCCGGCTGGCCCAGGCGCTCGACGCGGCGGCACTGGCCGTCGGGGTGCAGACATCGCTCAGCGAAGCAGACGCGGCCGCGTTCGCACTCGGCTTCGTGCGCGCCAATTACCCCTCGACCGAGATCGGCGAGATTGGCGGGCTGACCGTGGCGCTCGACACCGTCAACGACATTGTCACCGTCAGCGCCGAAGCCCGTGTCACCACGCATATTCTCTCCCTGATCGGGATCGATTCCATCACCGTGCATTGGGAAAGCGAAGTCCAGCGCACCCGTCGCCGGCTCGAACTGGCGATGGTGCTCGACAATACCGGCTCGATGGGCGGCTCGAAAATCTCCAGCCTGCGCGATGCCGCCCGTCTTCTGACCGACATATTGTTCGAAAGCTCTGATCCGGGCCGACTCAAGATCGGCCTCGTGCCGTTCGCCGCAACGGTGAATGTCGGCACCCGGTATGAGCGCGCCTGGTGGCTCGATCCCAATGCGCTCTCGCCGCTGCATTCGGAGAATTTCATCCCCGCCGCCAATCGCTGGGACCTGTTCGACACGATCACCAATCGCAATTGGACGGGCTGCGTCGAGGCGCGCGCCATTCCTCATGATATCGAAGACACCCCGCCCAGCGCCTCAACGCCGGAGACGCTCTTTCTGCCCTATTTTGCACCCGACGAGTCGAGCTATGGCTCCTATCCCAACAGCTATATGAGCGATCAGATGTCGGGCTCTGACCAGCGCGCCCGGATGCGCAACTCACCCAAATATACCGGCAGTTCGGTCTCTTACGGCGCCGGTCCCGGCTGGGGCTGTACCGCACGGCCGATCACGCCGCTGACCGGCGATCAAACCCTGATTAATGGCGGGATTTCCGACATGATCGCCAGCGGCACGACCAATATCCCGATCGGTGTCAGCTGGGGCGTGCGGGTCTTGTCGCCGGCCGAGCCCTTCACCGAGGGCGTGCCTTGGGGGCAGGGCGACACGATCAAGGCGATGGTCGTGCTCACCGATGGAGAAAATTATCTCAACGGATCGGGCAATAGCAATTACTCGGACTATTCGGGCTATGGCTATATGCGCGATGGTCGGCTCGGCATCGTCTCGTCCAATGACAGCACGATCCGCAATGCCCTCAATAGCCGCACCGCGGCGGCCTGCGAGTATGCCAAAAGCCTCGGAATTCGGGTTTACACCATCACCTTTCAGGTCAATTCCAGCTCGACCCGCAACATGATGCAGGCCTGTGCGACCCACCCAGGGCTGTATTTCGACTCCCCCTCCTCGGATGCGCTGCGCGATGCATTCGAGATGATCGCCGGCGATTTGAGCAATCTGCGCCTCTCGCGATAACTCACTCAAAATTAACCTGGAATTCTAACTCCGTTTTAACTCAGATCGAGTAGAGGATGAGCGAATAGATGATGGTGCCCCTGCATGTGCCTGACCCGCTTCCTCACAATTCTGTCCGGTTTCGCGAACAATCGCCGTGGCAATGTCGCGCTTATTTTTGCCCTGTCTCTAATGCCGGTGACCTTGCTCGCGGGCGGATCGGTTGATCTCAGCGCGGCGATGAATGCCCGCAGCCGGCTGGCCCAGGCACTCGACGCGGCGGCGCTGGCAGTGGGGGTCAACTCCTCGATTTCCAACGCCGATGCGCTGGTGATCGCCAATGGCTTCATCAATGCCAATTATCCCGAACGCGAACTGGGCACGATCACCAGTGTCAGCGTGACGGTCGATCCGGTTACCGACAGCGTTACGGTGCGCGGCGCGGCCGAAGTGCGCACCACCATGCTCGGCCTGGTCGGCATCCCGACGATCACCGTGCATTGGGAAAGCGTGGCCCAACGGGCCCGCCAGCGTATCGAGCTGGCGATGGTGCTCGACAACACCGGTTCGATGGGTGGGTCTAAAATCAGGGGCCTGCGAGACGCGGCGCACCTGCTATCGGAAATTCTGTTCGAAGGCGCCAATGACCCTGGCGACGTCAAGATCGGCCTTGTGCCCTTCGCTGCGACGGTCAATGTCGGGACCGGCTTCGCGCGCGATTGGTGGCTGGACCCCGATGCGACCGCGCCGATCCATGCCCAGTGGGCGGGTGGCGACCAATCAACCGAAGTCTGCACCGGGCGTGGCAATAAGCGACGCTGTACGACCACGACCATCCACCCCAATCACTGGGATTTGTTCGACGATTTGCGCAACACAAGTTGGGGCGGCTGTGTCGAGGCGCGGGCTTTGCCAATGGATATCGACGACACCGCCCCCTCGATCGGCCGGCCCGAAACCCTGTTCACCCCCTATTTTGCACCCGACGAGCCGGATCTTTCCGGGTATTCCAACAGCTATCTGAGTGACGACCTATTGAGCGGTGTGCTTGGGAGCATTCTCAACCGATTGCGCAATTTGTTGAAGTATGACGACGCCCAACCCGGTTTTAACGGGCCGAATGCGGCCTGCACGGTGACGCCAATCACACCGCTGACAACATCGCGCCCACGGGTCGACACAGCGATCTCTGCGATGGAAGCCAGCGGCAATACCAATATCGCCAACGGCATCAGCTGGGGCGTGCGCGTTCTGTCGCCACAAATGCCCTTCACCGAGGGCGTTGCCTATTCTGACCGCACGGTGCTGAAGGCGATGGTGATCCTGACCGATGGCGAGAATGTATTGTCGGGTCAGGGCAATGATTTCATGTCGCGTTACGAGGCCTACGGTTATATCAGCGATAATCGGCTCGGTGTGCGCACATCAAACAATAGTCTGCTCGCCGCCGCGCTCGATGCCCGCACCGCGGCGGCCTGCGCCTATGCCAAGGCGCAGGGGATCCGCGTTTACACGATCACCTTCCAGGTCAATTCGAGCTCGACCCGAAATCTGATGCAGGCCTGCGCAACCAGTCCAAGCCTGTATTTCGACTCGCCCTCATCTTCTGCGCTGCGCGATGCCTTCGAGATGATCGCTGGCGATCTGGCCAATTTGCGCCTTTCGCGTTAGTGCCGCCTTCGACAGGCATTTCTTCGCCGCCGATCTGCGCGGTGCCTTTGAAATGATTGCCAGTAATCGCGCCTGCTCGCTCATATCGAGATAGCTGCAGTTTGTTAACCAAACAATCTAACGTCACTTTAACTCCGAACCGCTAGAGTTTTAGCGAATGGATGGTGGTAGCCGCTTATGTTTATGGCCAGTTTTATAAAGAAGATCATTGGGTTCGCAGCAAATCGAAGCGGCAATGTCGCGGTGATTTTCGCTCTGGCACTCGCCCCGGTCACGCTGCTGGCTGGAGGTTCGGTTGATCTCAGCACGGCGATGAATGCCCGCAGTCGCCTGGCCCAGGCACTCGACGCGGCCGCCCTCGCCGTCGGCGTCAATTCCTCGATCAGCGATGCAGACGCGCTGGAAATCGCCAATGGCTTCATCAATGCCAATTATCCGGAACGCGAGCTGGGCGATATCACCAGTGTCTCGGTCACGGTCGATCCGGAGACCGACAGCGTCACCGTGCGCGGCACGGCCAAGGTTCGGACGACCATGCTCGGCTTGGCCGGCATTCAGTCGATCGATGTTCACTGGGAAAGCGTCGCCCAACGGGCCCGTCAACGTATCGAGTTGGCGATGGTGCTCGACAATACCGGCTCGATGCGGGGCTCGAAAATCAGCGGTCTGCGCGATGCGGCCCATCTTCTGTCGGAGATATTGTTCGAAGGCGCTAACGATCCTGATGACGTCAAGATCGGCCTGGTTCCCTTCGCCGCGACCGTGAACGTCGGTACCGGCTACGCGCGCGACTGGTGGCTCGACCCCGATGCGATCTCGCCAATCCACGCCCAATGGGCCGGTGGCGACTTCGTAGGTGAGACCTGCACCGTGGTCGAAACCATCGTTTCGGGTGGGCGCGGGCGTGGGCGTGGGCGTGGCCACAACAATGATGATGACGATGACGACGACGACGACGACGACGACGACGATGATGGTGGCAGCAGCGGCAGCGGAAGCACCGTCTGTACAACCACATCGATCCATCCCAATCATTGGGACCTGTTTGACACGTTGCAATATACCAACTGGGGCGGCTGCGTTGAAGCGCGATCCCTGCCAATGGATATCGACGACACGCCTCCGAATACCAGTCGGCCGGAGACACTTTTCGTGCCCTACTTCGCACCCGATGAGCCGGATATCTCAAACTATTCGAACAATTATCTTGATGACAGCCTGTTAGGTAACAGCGGCGGCGGAATTATCGAGCGCATGCAAAACCTGGTGAAATACGACAATGCCCGACCTGACTTCAACGGAGCCAATGCCGCCTGCACAGTGACGCCAATCACACCCCTCACCGAGACGCGCTCGCGCGTCGACAGCGCGATTTCTGACATGGAAGCCAGCGGCAATACCAATATCGCCAATGGTGTCAGCTGGGGCGTGCGTGTGTTGTCACCGCAAATGCCCTTCACCGAAGGCGTTTCATATGATGATCGGGATGTGCTGAAGGCGATGGTGATTTTGACCGACGGCCAGAACGTCCTCAACGGCCAGAACACTGCCTTCATGTCTCGCTATGAAGCCTATGGCTATATCAATGACAACCGGTTGGGCATCCGAACGTCGAGCAGCAATCGTCTCAGCGGCGCCCTCGACGAGCGCACCGCCGCGGCCTGCGCCTATGCCAAATCGCAAGGCATCCGCGTTTACACGATCACCTTCCAGGTCAATTCCAACTCAACCCGGAACATGATGGAATCTTGCGCGTCCAGCCCGAGCATGTATTTCGACTCGCCGTCATCCTCGGCCTTGCGAGATGCCTTTGAAATGATCGCCGGCGATCTCGCAAACCTGCGTCTTGCCCGCTAGCGCCCGCCTGGGACGTCGATCAGTTCAAGCTGGAAGACAAGCGCCTCGTCGGGGCCAATCGGACCGCCCGGCGTGCCACGGCTGCCGTAGGCCAGGTCCGGCGCGATGAACAAATCCCACGCTTCACCGACCCGCATCAGTGGCAGGGCTTCGACCCAGCCGGCGATCAGACGATCGGAGGGGAAAGTCGCCGGTTCGCCGCGGGCGTAGGACGAGTCAAACTCGCCGCCATAGGTGAACATGCCGCGATAATGGACCGTAACGAGATCGCCCGAGACCGGCGAAATGCCCGCATTGACGGGTTGGCGGATCCGAAACAGCAGGCCTGACGGCAATTCAAACACGCAAGGCTCGGCCCGGACCGCGTCGAGATAGGCGGTCGCAGCGGCGGCATTAACCTCGGCATCTTGATTGCCGTCTGCCGGGGCATCGCCGACCAGAATGGCCGTATCAGCCGCACCGACGCAGGTACGAGCCTCAGCCACGATGGCCCGTTCGGCGGTGTCCACGACTGGCGCCGCCGGCGTTGCGGCGTCTGGCGCAGCGCTTGTTTCGCTGGTGGCAGGAGCTTCGGTCGACGACGTATCGCTGACGTCAGAACTTCCATTCGAGCAGGCCGCAAGCGTCAAAGCGAGGGCTGCAGTAGTCAACAGGGCAAGTTTCATTTCCAGTCTCCATTCCGGGCCTTCAGGCCCGATCGGTAAGTGCGTGCGCGGCCAAGTTTATTCGGTCTCGCGCGGCAAAATCGTCACCCGCCAGCTGGCTTGCGGGCGCAGATAGGTCGCGGCCATGTCCACCAGCTCATCGCGGGTTATGCTTTGATAATCCGCTGTCAGGCCGCGGATCCGGTCGAGCCGCTCGGGCTTGGACCAGGATTGCGACAGCCAGTTCAACCAGGCACCATTGCTCTCGAACGCGTCCTCGACCTGTTCGAGCAGTGGCCGGCGAGCGCGCAGCACCTCATCGTCGGTGATGTCACCAGCCGCCATTCCGGCTGCCAGTTCGTCGATGGCGGCATAGGTCGCCGCGACATTCTCGACCCGGACATCAACCCCGACCCAGAGGTAGCCGTAATCGGGATAAACGTCAGAATTGGTCGAGTTGTTGAAGGCCGAATAAGTGAAGCCTTCGGCCTCGCGCAGGCGCTCGGTCAGCTTGAGATCGAACACCGCCCGCAGCAGGGAGAGCGAACGGGTGCGATGTGCATCGCTGTCATCGAAGGTCGGCCAGTACACATTCGCCATCGCCTGATAGTCAGGCCCGTTATGGCGCAGGGTCACCGGCTCGGTCGTCGGAGCGGGGAAGTGGATATTGCGCGCCTCATCATAATCCGGCCAGCTGGCGGCACGCGCCGGCAAGGCACCGAAGGTCGCAGCGATTGCCGCCGTCGCGTCTTCCTCGGAAATATCGCCGACAATCGTAATCTCGATCGGTGCGTTTTCCAGGGCCGGGCTGAGAAAGGCCTGCATGGCAGCGATATCAACACCGGCCACCTCTTCCGCGTCGGGAAAGCCATATCGCACATCGCCGCCATGTAGCATGCGTGCGACTTCCGCCTGCAGGATGCCGGTTGGTGAGGAGTAGAGATTGCGCCGAATTTCCGGAGCCTGGCCGCGATATTGTGCCAAGCCTTCCGCACGCCAGCCTGGATCGGTCATGAAGGCGGCAATCACGTCCATCTGCACCGCGAAATCTACTGGTGTCGTGGCGGCCGAGAAGCTGAAATTATCGTCGGCAACCCCGAAACTGATCCCGACTGAACGGCCCGCGAGGACGCGGGCGAGATCGTCGGCACTATGGGCACCAAGCCCGGAGGCCGTGAAGACGGAACTCGCCATGCTGTCGACGACGGGCACCGGCCGGGGTTCCAGTTCACCGCGTCCGAACTGGACCCGGACGAGAACGCTCTGGTCGGAGAAATCGGTCTGCTTCAGCGTCACGGCGACGCCATTCTCGAAGCGCAAACGCACCAGGCCGAGATCTTCGATCTCCGTCCGCTCGGCGACCGTGCCGGCGGGGCCGAAATCGGTATAGGCGAAGCTCTGCGCGCCGGTATCTTCGGGCGCCGCGACGGGCTCGGCAGCACTCGCATCCCAGACCGCGCGAATCGTCGCCTCGGGATCAGGAATTTGCTCGGAGGTTGCCAGGAAGAGCAAAGGCTCGGCCCCGCTCCATTGTTCGCGCCAGGCCGCATTGACCGCATCGAGTGTGACGCGATCAACGCTGGCTTCAAACCGGGCCAGGCTGGAGGCTGGCGTTGTGTACACTTGGTCGCCGCGCCAGCTGGACCAGATCGCATCCGATAGATCAGCGCTCTCCCGTGTTGCAGCCTGATCGGCCGAACTTTGCAGGCTGGTGCGGAAATTGGCGATCTGCTCATCGAGTTCACCCTGGGTGAAGCCGTATTCGGTCGCGCGGCGCAATTCCTGTTCGATCACGCCCACGGCCTCTTGCCAGCGATCCGGCGTCGCGACGGCGATCACGCTCGCCTCGTCCGACAATTCATAATTGGACGTATGGCTGGCACCGGCCTGCAGGAGCGGCGAAACGCCTGAATTGACGATGGTCCGCAGGCGGCGGGACAAGATGGCGTCGCCGAAATTCGCCAGATTGTCACTGAAGCGATTCTCGGTGGTATCGGGGCGCGCCTGGTAGGGCTTGATCGTGTTGACGGTGAAGATCGTGTAGACTTCAGGGTCGTTGAAATACCCGACCGAGAAGGGCCGCGTCGCCAGCACCGAGCCGAGATCCGGGTCCGGACGGGCATCCTCACGCGGCTGCCAGTCGCCGAAGACTTCGTGGATTTTGGCTTCAATGGCATCGGGATCCACCGAGCCGACCACCACGATCATGCCACGCTGCGGCACGTAGAAATTCGCGTAATAATCGACAAACTGGTCGCGCTGCGCCGTCTCAAGTGTTTCGATCGTGCCGATGGGGTCGCGCTCAGGGACCAGCGTGCCAGGCAGCTGGAAATATTGCAGCGCCGAGCCCCAGCGCCGGATCGCGGTATTGCGGAAGCGTTCTTCTGAGAGGACGACGCCGCGCTCGCGGTCAATCGCCTCGGGGTCGAGCAGCAGCTCGCTGGCGGTTTCGCGCATCAGGAACAGCGCCGTATCGATCGATTCCTCGTCAACCTCGGGTAGGTCGAGCTGGTAGCCGACCGTGTCCCGGCCCGTGAAGGCATTGGTATCGGGGCCGAATTGCAGGCCATGACGCTCGAGCAGCGGCACCATCTCGCCCTCGGCGACATGGGTCGAGCCGTTGAACGCCATGTGTTCGATGAAGTGCGCGATGCCGCGCTGTTCATCGTTTTCACCGAGCGAGCCCATATTGAACACCATCCGCACCGAAGCGACATTGGGCGGTGTCTGATTGACCAGAATGGCGTAGCGCAGGCCGTTATCCAGCTGGCCGTAACGGACCGCAGGATCGGCTGGCAGATCGCTGACATCCTGCGGCCAAACCGCCTCTACGGATTGATCCGCCGGCTGACAGCCCGCGAGCAAGAGCCCCGTCAACAGTGGCAGAAGTGCAATCCTGATAAGGGCTTTGACCGTCATATTGTTCACCATTCCTGGTTTGATTGGATCGGCACCATAACGAGCGGTGCGGCCCAGTCGATTTAATTGAAGGTAAGGCCGCCTCGCATCAGCCCGTCAGCTGTTCGAACGGGTCGTGCTCGGCGACCCAATGACCCGGCTCGACCTCGATCAATTGCGGCTGATATTGCTCGGCATCAGGGTCGTCGATCAGTTTCGACCGCATGAAGCGCAATTGCGCCCGCGTATCCATTGGCGACGGCAATTCGCCGTCAAGCTTCAGCCGCTTGCGGTTCTTCTCGATCAGCGGGTCGGGCACCGGCACCGCTGAAATCAGCGCCTGGGTATAGGGGTGACGTGGATCCTCATAGATCTGGTCGCGATCCGCCATTTCGACGATCCGCCCGAGATAGAGCACCATCACCCGGTGTGAAATCTCGCGCACCACGGACAGATCATGCGAGATGAAGATCATCGACAGGTCGAGATCCTGTTGCAGCTTGATCAGCAATTCAACAATCTGGGCCTGGATCGAAACGTCGAGCGCCGAGACGGCCTCGTCACAAATCACCAGTTTCGGATTGAGAATCATGGCGCGGGCAATGCCGACGCGCTGGTTCTGACCGCCGGACAATTCGTGCGGATAACGATTGATCATATTCCGCTCGAGACCGACCCGATCCATGATCTTGCGCACTTCATCCTGGCGCTCATCGCGGTTCATTTTCTTGCGGAAGGTCTGCATCGGCTCGGCGATCGACGCACCAATCGTCATGCGTGGATCGAGCGAGGCCATCGGGTCCTGGAACACGATCTGAAGGTCCTCGCGCGACTTGCGCATGTCCTGGCGGTTGAGGCCAAGAAGGTCACGACCGATCCAGGTGACAGCGCCCTGCTGGGCCGGCACGAGGCGCAGTACGGCACGGGCCAGGGTCGACTTCCCGCAACCGGATTCGCCCACCACGCCCAGCGTCTCGCCCGGTTTCAGATCAAAACTCACGCCGTCGACGGCCCGCAACACCTTGTAGGTCGGGCGCAAGCCGCCACTGACGCGGATCGGGAACTGGACCTTGATATCATCGACGCTCAGCAGCGGCTCAGCGCCTTGCTGATCGGCCACGGGCTTGAGCTGGACATGACCCGGCCGGTCTGGCGCGTCGATGCGCGGCATCGCGTCCAGCAGCATGCGGGTGTATTCGTGTTTCGGATTGGCAAAGATATCTTCGCAAACACCGCCTTCGACATATTCGCCGTGGCGCATCACTTCGACCCGGTCGGCCATCCGTGCCACCACGCCCATATCATGAGTGACGAAGGCGAGCGCCGCACCGGTATCGCGCTTGAGCTCGTCCATAATGTCGAGCACCTCGGCCTGGACCGTGACGTCGAGCGCTGTGGTCGGCTCGTCGCAAATCAGCAGATCAGGCTCGCACAGCATCGACATCGCGATCATGACGCGCTGGCGCATGCCGCCGGACAATTCGTGCGGATACTGGCTCAGCCGGCGCTGTGCCTCGGGAATTCGGACCCGGTTCAGCCATTCCAGTGCCCGCTGCTCGGCTTTCTTGCCGTGCATTTTGAGGTGGATACCCAGCACTTCGCGCATCTGGTCGCCGATCCGCATATGCGGGGTCAGTGAGGTCAGCGGGTCCTGGAAGATCATCGTCATCTTGCGGCCGCGCACGCGATTGAGCTTGTTCGGCGCCAGGCCCAAAATCTCTTCGCCACGATAGCGGATCGAACCGGTGGCGCGACCGTTCGAGGCCAAAAGGCCCATCGCCGCGAGGAAGGTCTGGCTCTTGCCGGATCCGGATTCGCCAACGACAGCGAGACATTCGCCGGCTGCGATCTCAAGCGAAATCCCCCGGACGGCATTCACTTCGCCATCGGGCGTTGCGAAGCGGATGTCCAGATTGTCCACCTGCAGGATCGGCGACGTATCAGCCGGTTTCTTTCCGCTCTGCAACAAAATCAAACTCCTCACACACGGAATTGGGGCCGCGAAGCATATCGCCGATACCGCGTAAGACCAGCGCGAGCATCACCCGCTACTGCGGTCATATCAAATGCACTTGGTTGCCATTCCGGCCAGAAACCGTAAACCGGCGCAGTCAGCAACTCCATGTCACCGCCTGCATGATTTGATGGGGGCCCGTAAAACCGGGCCATCAAAGCCGATTCGGCTCTGAGGCATGAGACATGTCTGCTGACTAAGCGCGCTGACTGGGGCAAGCTCGCCCCCCGGACGACCCGATTCTGGCCATCGGACGCAGGCAGAAACCAAAATGATGAATGCCCCCAAGGACATGCTGCGGACACTTTACCAGAATTCACCGATGGCGGTGATTGTGACGAATACCCAACGCGAACTGGTGTCGACCAACCCGGCAGCCGAGCGGCTATTCGGCTACCCTCAGGCCGCCCTCACCGGCGCCACCGCGCAGCTGCTTTACTCGGACCCACGCGACTTTGACCGGCTCGGCGAAACCCATTTCAATCACAGCTCGCCTGACGATACCCGGTCCTACACGACGCGATACCGCACGAAGTCCGGGCGTACATTCGATGGTGAGACCATCGCCAGCCCGATCCTTTCCTCCACCGGCCAACGCACCGGCTTTGTCTGTATTGTCCGCGATGTCACTGCAGAACTAAGCCTGTCCGCCAAGCTGGAGGCCAGCGACGTGCAGCTCCGGGTGGCGTTGTCCTCGGCCAATGAGGGAACATTCTCGCTCAACCTGGCGTCCGGATTGGGCTCGACGCGGGGCTTTATCAATGAATTCCTCGGCATCAGGGCGACCGATGCCACCATCAGCCTCGTCCGCTGGAGCGAAGCCCTGCACGAGGCTGATCGGGCCGGCTTTCATCGCGCCCTCAACCTGCTCGTGAAACGCCCAACGATGAAGCTTGACACCGTCTACCGTGCCCAACGCGCTGACGGTGTTTGGCGCTGGTTACAAACACGCGGGCGGATCAGCGAGTTCGACCGCGAAGGCAAACCGCTGCGAATTTCCGGCGTCATCGCCGACGTCACCGAGCGGCGGGAGCTGGAAATCAGGCTCGCCGGGCGCGAACAGCAGCTGGAAAACGCCATTGCGGCTGGCTCGTGTGGCATTTGGGAGATCGATCCGACTTCTCCCGGCATCCTGGCCATCGGCACAATCCGCGCCATGCTCGGCATTCCCACTGCGCCCGAAAAAATCGATATGGAGCTTTGGCTCGCGAGGATCCATCCTGATGAGCAGGATACTGTCATCACAGCGACCGAAGCCTTGATGCGTGGGGAAACGTCTGACGTTGATGTCGAATACAGGCTGCGCGATACCCGGTCGGAAGAATGGGTCTGGTTGCGGTCTCGCGGCCAGCTGATCAATCAGGATGGCGACCGCCCGATCATGGCGGGCGTGCTGATCGATATCTCGGAACAGAAAGCACTTGCGGTGCGCCTCGCCCGCAGCGAGCAGCTGGTCCGCGAAGCGCTGGAATCGGTCAAGGATGGGGCTTGGAGCATCGATATTGCCCACGAAACCGTCCGGATTTCAGGCTTCCTGGCCGAGTTGACACCGTCCGGGAAGACCAACGACGAAATCCCCATCGCCACTTGGCTGGAAATGCGCCCGCCCGAGGATCGTCAGCTCGGCTTTGAACGGCTTGCCAAGCTGAGGCAAGCACCCTTGCCCGGTGAGAATGCCAGCATCGTCAGCGTATTCGATTTCCGCATCATGGACCGCAATGGCGAAATCGTCTGGGTGCGCAGCCGGGGCCGGGTCATTGAATGGGATGAAGAGGGCAAGCCTCTGCGCGCTGCGGGCACGCATTCCAATATCACCGAGGAAAAACGGCTTGAGGCTGAACTGGCCGACCGGGATTTGCAGTTCCGCGATGCCCTGCAAGCGACAAACGAAGGCGCCTGGCGGATCAATCTGAAAACCCGGATATCCGACGTCACGGCAGTGATCAGTGAAATGATCGGCCTGCCGCCTCGCGATGCCCGCATTGCCCGCGACGAGCTGGTATCGCGCATTCATTCCGACGACCGCCCCATCGCCGAGGCGGCCTTCGCGAAACTCGATTCAGGCGTGGTAGACACGGTAGATTACACCGTCCGATTTAACTCCCACAAGGCAGGCTGGATCTATATCCACAGCCGCGGCCGCGTCAGCGGGCGCGATCCGCAGGGCAACCCCCTGATCGCGACCGGCTTCCTATCGGATGTCACGGAAAGGCTGGAAACCGGCAAACGCCTGCAGGAACGCGAAGATCAATTGACCGATGCAATCACGGCGACCTCCCTGGGTCTCTTCCGGATTGATGTCAGCAACGGTCAGCTATGGCTGCGCGGGAATGTCGCCGAGGAATTGTTCGCCACGCCCGCCGAAGTGCGGGTTTCAGCCAGCGACTGGCTCAAGAAGGTCCACCCGGACGAACTACAGCTGGTCACCGGGACAACGTCAGCCATGTTCCGCGGCACGCAACTGCTCGCCGACATCAGCTATCGCATGCAGACCTGCAACGCGGGCTGGGCCTGGTATCAGGTGACGGGCCGAGTCGTGGAACGCGATGAGGACGGACGCCCCCTTTCCATCAGCGGCGTGCTCTGGAATATCGACTCACAGAAGCGGCTCAATGACGCCCTGTTCGAAGAACGTCAGCGCTTTGAGGCCATCTTCCGGGCCACGCCGGCGATGATGCACACCATTGATGCCGATGGAGCGATACGCGACGTCAGCGATTACTGGCTTTCCCATCTGGGATATGAGCGCGAAGAGGTAATAGGGCGAAAATCAACTGACTTCCTTGACGCGGAATCCCGCCAACGGGCGATTGAGAAATCCCTGCCGGACCTATTCCGCGTCGGCCGAAATATGGACATCCCCTATCGGTTTGTCCGCAAGGACGGAACCAAGCTCGACGTCTTGCTGTCATCCTTCCTCGAACGCGATGAGACGGGTCAACCGCTGCTCAGCTACGCGGTTGTAACCGATGTCACACCGCTGCGGGCCGCCTACGCCCAGCTTGAGCGCACCAATGCGGAGCTCGACCGCTTCGCCACCGTTGCCAGCCATGATCTTCAGGAACCGCTCCGCAAGGTCTCAGCCTTCGCCGGCCTGGTCCGGCGGCGCTATGCCTCGCAGATCGACGAAGAGGGCGCCCGCAGCCTCGACTATCTCGTCGATGCCGCTCAACGCATGCAGCGCCTGATCGACGACTTGCTGAGCTATTCGCGCATGTCGAGTCAGCCGCTTCAACTGCAACCTGTCGACCTGCGGGCCTTGACCAACGACGTGATCGACCAGCTCGGCACCTCGATTGCCGAATGTGGGGCGCAGCTGGATATCGGCGACTTGCCGAGCGTGTGTGCCGATCCGCTGCTGATGCGACAAGTGGTGCAGAATCTGATCAGCAATGCGCTCAAATATCGTGGCACTGAACTGCCCCGGATTGAAATCGCGGTTCGGTCCGATGCGGGGACCTGGACGTTCTCGATCGCCGACAATGGCATCGGCATTGATCCGAAATTTTTCGACAAGATTTTTGCGCCCTTCCAGCGCCTGCACTCGCGCGAGGAATATAGTGGCACCGGCATCGGTCTCGCCATTGTACGCCAGGCCATCGAGCGGCATGACGGTCGGATCTGGGTCGAATCGGCGGAAGGTGAAGGCGCTAAATTCAGCTTCTCAATCCCGATCCGCAAACCGGAGCCCGGCAGCGGTGCCGCCGACCAGGCCTGATCGCTATTCGAAGCGCAGCGCCTCGATCGGATTGAGTCGGGAAGCGCGGTGTGCCGGGTAGAGACCGAAGAAGACGCCAACGAAGGCGGACGCCCCGATCGCAATCGCCACAATCCCCGGATTGACCGCAATTTCGAGGTCACCGACATTGGCATAGGCGATGGTGCCGCCGACGCCGACCACCAGCCCGACCAGCCCGCCGGTGACACACAGCACGATGCTCTCGATCAGGAATTGGTTGCGGATGTCACTGCCGCGGGCACCGACTGCGAGGCGCAAGCCGATCTCGCGTGTGCGCTCGGTGACCGAGACCAGCATGATATTCATGATGCCGATGCCACCGACCAGCAGCACGATCGCAGCGCCAACCGCGAGCAAGAGGCCGAGCTGGCTTTCGGTTTCATTACGAGCGCGGATGAATTCGGCCAAGCTTGAAACGTTGAAATCATCATCGGCACCGGGTGCAATATTGCGCCTGACCCGCAGCAAGTCCTGGATATCGGCGATGACGCGACCGGTCGATTCGCCGGCTCCAACCTCAACATAGATCGTCTGCACCGGATCACGGACGGTTGGCGAGACGCCAGCCCCAAAGCGCTGACGCACCGTCGATAGCGGCAAAAACACGATATCGTCCTGGTCCGACCCATAGGAGGTCTGGCCCTTGGCGGCGACGGTCCCGATAACGGTAAACTGTTGGCCGGCAATCCGCAGCGACTGGCCGACCGGGCTGGCACCGTCAAACACTTCGTCGACGATGGTCTGGCCGACGACGGCAAGCCGGCGCGCCGCCTGTTCCTCTTCCGCGGAGAAGGCGCGGCCTTCCTCGATCACCCATTCACGAACACTGAAATAGGCCGGGTTGACGCCGGAAATCCGCGTCGACCAGTTGACGCCGCCGAAGACGACACTCAGCCCGAAAGCGCTCACCTCGCCAGAAACGCCGCCGATACCGGCCACCTGGTCACTGATCGCCACTGCATCGGCGTCGGTCATCGGCGTCCCGGAGCCCTCTGCGCCGCGGCGGCCACCGAACATCGAGGCGCCCGGACGGACAATCAGCAGATTGGCGCCGAAACTTGCGATTTGGGCCTCGACGGCCTGTTTGGTGCCCTCACTGATCGAGACCAGAACGATCACCGAAGCCACGCCGATGATCACGCCGAGCATGGCGAGCGAGCTGCGCAGCGCATTAATGCGCAAAGCGGTCAGCGCGACGCGGATGGAAGCGAGCCAATTCATGTCCTGTCCTCCACCACCCGGCCATCGCGAAACAGGATCTGGCGGCGGGCATGATTGGCGACTTCCTGCTCATGGGTGACGAGGATCACGGTTATCCCCTCGCGATTGAGCTGGTCGAAAATTGCCATGATGTCTTCCGATGTCTTGCTATCGAGCGCGCCGGTGGGTTCGTCGGCGAGCAGAATTTTCGGATCGTTGACGAGGGCTCGGGCGATAGCGACGCGCTGCTGCTGTCCGCCGGACAATTGGGAGGGATGGTGGTCGGTGCGCTCGCCAAGGCCGAGCTGCTCCAGTCGTGCCAGCGCACGCTGGCGCCGCTCGGGATGCGGCATGCCGGCATAGACCAGTGGTAGCGCCACATTCTCCGCCGCCGACGTGCGCGGCAAGAGGTTGAATTGCTGGAACACGAAGCCGATCGTGCGATTACGGAATCGCGCCACGCCCTCGGGGCCCAGGCTGGACAGGTCCTCGCCGGCCACCTGCAACAGCCCTGATGTCGGCCGGTCGAGGGCACCGAGCAGGTTCATCAAGGTCGATTTGCCCGAGCCGGAACTGCCCATGATGGCGACATAGTCACCCGCTTCGATCGTCAGCGAAACGCCATCCAGGGCGCGGATCGTCATGTCGCCCATCGTATAGGTTTTCACCAGATCGCGGCATTCGATCAGCGCTGTCATTCACGCACCTCACGGGCCCGCGTGACCGCCATGTCGCCCTCGGCGAGGTCACCGGACACGGCTTCGGTATTCTGATTGTCGGAGATACCGAGGCGCACGCGGCGCTCGACCAGCATGCCGTCGGCTTCCTGCACCCAGACGGTGGCGGAACGGGTATTGGCCGCCTCGCGCGCCAAGATGCGATAGCGCTGCATCTGCTCCGGCGTCAGCACAGCTTGCAGGCCGCGATCGATCTCGGCCTGCAAGGCGTCGCGATCAAAGCTGCCGCCGGCCTGGGCCGCACCCTGGGCGCGGCCAAAAGCGGAGCGGAACACATTGCCGGCGCTCTCGGCCTGGTCCGGCGTCAAATCGAGCTGTTCTGTCAGACGAGCGACCGGGTTGGGCCGTCCGCCGCCACCACCGCCGCGTGGCCCGCCGGCACGCGGACTGGCGGCTTCCGTATCAATCGGCCGGGTGCGGTCTTCAAGCGCGGGCGAAGGTCGGAAGCGCAGGGCCGCATTGGACACGCGCAAAACGTCCTCGCGTTCACCGGTGACGATATCCATATTGGCGGTCATCCCCGGCAGCAGGCGCTGGCCGGGATTGGAGGCCGTAATCACGACCGTATAGGTCACGACATTATTGAGGGCTATGGGCGACAGTCTGATCTGGTCGACGACACCGCTCAATTGCATATCAGGATAGGCATCGACGGTGAAGTTGACCGGCTGGCCTTCGGCGATCTGGCCGATATCGGCCTCGTCAACCTGGGCATCGATCTGCACCTGGCTGAGATCCTGGGCGATGGTGAACAGGATCGGCGCCGACAGGCTGGCGGCAACGGTCTGGCCTTCATCGACGGCACGGTCGACGACAATGCCATTAATCGGCGAGCGGATCGTGGTGCGTTCCAGATCAATCCGCGCGCCTTCCAGCGTCGCATCGCGCTGGGCCAGCACCGCTTCGGCATTGGCAATCTGCGCTTGCGCGACAGAGACATCGGCCAGGGCCGCATCGAGCGCGGCGCGGGCATTGTCGAGCGCTGCGGCGGAGGCATTGCCGCGTTCGCTCAGGGTCTGGGTGCGGTCGAAATCGAGCTGGGCGGTGCGGGTATTGGCGCGCACCCGCGTCAGGGTCGCGCGCTGCAGCGTCAAGCTGGCTAGCGCCGTGGCCCGCGAGGCCTCGGCTTCGCGAACGCGGGTTTCATAGGTCTGCGGGTCGAGCCGGGCGATGACCTGGCCTTCCTCAACCTCATCATTGTAATCGACAAGCACTTCAGCGAGCTGACCGGAAAGCTGCGAGCCGACTTCAACGGTCACCAGCGCCCGCACCGCGCCGGAGGCCGCAACGATCCGCCGGACCTCGCCGGTGGTCACCGCGGACGTCTCGATCTGCACGCCTTGCGGCGAAGCGCCCGAACGACCCAGCAGCCACCAACCCGCGAAGGCCAGCACGGCAATGCCGACCACAACCAAAATCCAACGCCTGTTTTGAAACATCTTCGCCCCTCGGACCTCGAAAATTCTGAATAGTTTGACCTTGTATGCGTCGGTTCAACGCGGTGCCAACCTGATTCCGTCGCGCGCCTTGCAGTTGAATGCGGTGTAGCCTGCCCGGTCCGGGAAGGCTATCCGGGGGGTGTTGTTGTCAGGGGTGCGGTCGTGGACGTGATGGAATTGCTCGATGCGCCAGGGATGGCATCCCTGCTGAAGATCGCACCACTGGTTGGCGGCGCGGTGTGGCTCGTCGTCACGGCCCTGTTGTGGAAGAATGGCTTCAACGATCTGTTCGAGCGCTTCACCCGCCCGCGCTGGAGCTTTACGCAGCGGATCGCCACACTCGCCATGATCCCCTGGCGGGCCGCGATGCTGACTGTCGCCGCAGGCCTCGGCGCAGCCCTGACGACGCTGGGCCTGCTGGTCAATATCGCCGTCATTCTCAATCTCATACGGGCCGGCAAGATGCTGCTGGCCGGTTGAGCCTGGTCCGGCCAGTGCGCCGTGCCATCGGGCTGTTTGTCGCATCCGCTGTGGGGTGACATCGTCGCTTATCGCGCTTATGTGTAGACCTGCTAGATGATAACGACTTGCAAACGCAGACAATGGCGACAGGACCTGACGTGACGCTCGACCAACTCGATAAGGGCCGGATTTCCCGGGTCACCGGATTTGCCGCCGGCCATGAGGATCTCGTGACCAAATTGCGCGAGATCGGCTTCGCCGAATCCGACGAGGTTGAATTGATGCATCGCGGGCCGCTCGGCGCCAATCCCCTGTGCTTCCGGCTCAACCGCACCCTGATCGCCCTGCGCAGCGACGAAGCACGCGCCATCCATGTGGACGCCGCTTTATGAGCCGTCTGCGCATTGCGCTGGTCGGTGCCCCGAATTCCGGCAAATCGACCCTGTTCAACGGACTGACCGGCGGGCGCGCCAAGGTCGCCAATTATTCCGGCGTCACCGTCGAAACCCGCACCGGCTGGCTGCAGACCCCCGGCGGAACCGGGATCGATCTGATCGATCTGCCCGGCATTTACGGCCTCAAACCGCGCTCGACCGATGAACGCATCGCCATCGACCTGTTGCGCAATGGCCGTGATGGCAAAGCGCCGCCCGACGGCATGCTGGTGCTGATCGACGCGGCGCATTTGCGCACCCACCTTCACACCGTGCTGCAAATGCGCGCCATCGGCCGGCCGATGATCGTCGTGCTCAACATGATCGATCTGGCCGAACGCGACGGGCTGAAGATCGATATCGAGCGTTTGCGGACGGAACTCGGCGTTCCCGTCGTCACCGCGCGCGCCACCCGTGCCGCTGGCCGCGCCGATCTGCTCGCCTGTATCGATGCCGAGACAGCCAACTGGCACAAACGCGACGATACTGCGGACAGCACCACAGAACCCGTCGAGCTTGATCTCAGCGCCCTGCAGCGCGAGGCCCGCGCGATCGCCAGCAAAGCAATCCTGTTTGAGCCGACGATGAACCGGCTGACCCGCCAGATCGACCATTTCGTGCTCCACCCGATCATCGGGCCGATCATCCTCTCGGCGCTGCTCTTCTTCATGTTCCAAGCGGTCTATTCCTGGTCCGGCCCCTTCATGGACGCGCTGGAAGCGGGCGCCGCAGGCCTTGGTCAGCTGGCCGGACAGCTCCTGCCCGCCGGCTGGTTCCACGACCTTATCGTCGATGGCATCATCGCCGGGGTCGGCAGCGTGGTGGTCTTCCTGCCGCAGATTGTGATCCTTTTTCTGTTCATTCTGGCGCTGGAGGCGTCGGGCTATATGGCCCGCGCTGCCGTGTTGATGGACGAGCTGATGCTGCGCGTCGGGCTTAATGGCCGCGCCTTCATCCCGCTTTTATCGAGCTTCGCCTGCGCCATTCCCGGCATGATGTCTGCGCGCACGATCGATAATGAGCGCGACCGGCTGACCACGATCATGGTCGCGCCGCTGATGACCTGTTCGGCCCGCCTGCCGGTCTACACCCTGATCATCGCCGCCTTCATCCCGCCGGACTCCGTGGGTCCGTTCAACCTGCAGGGCATAGTGATGTTCGGCCTCTATCTGACCGGCGTTGTCAGCGCCGTGACGGTCGCCTTCGTGCTCAAGCGCACCGTGACCAAGGGATCCAACCAGGTCCTGATCATGGAATTGCCGACCTATAAACTGCCCAATCCGCGCGATTTCTTTTATAGCCTCTGGGGCCATATCCGCGCCTTCCTGAAGCGCGCCGGCACCATCATCCTGACGACCTCGATCATCCTGTGGTTCCTCGCCAGCTATCCCAGCTCCGCCACAACGCTGCGCGAGAGCTTCGCCGGCCAGCTCGGCTCGATCCTGGAAAAACTGCTCGCCCCGATCGGCTTCAATCTCGAAATCTCGATTGCCCTGGTGCCCGGCATGGCCGCGCGCGAAGTCGCGGTCGGCGCTCTGGGCACCGTCTATGCCATCCAGGGCGGCGAAGAGAATGTCGACGGCCTCGCCGCAGCACTCCAGTCGGCTTGGTCGCTACCGACCGCGCTCGCCTTCCTCGCCTGGTATGTCTTCGCCCCGCAATGCTTCGCCACCCTGGCGACGGCGCGGCGCGAAACCAATTCCTGGGCCTGGACCGGCTTCATGTTCGCCTATCTGATGGTGCTGGCCTATGTCGCCGCCGGCGCCACCTTCTGGACCGCGACCTGGCTGGGGCTTTAAGGCGCTCCACCCAATTTAGGCGTGTTAATCCTGGAGCACCCCTTTAAATTGTGAGACATTGCCCTATACTCGCGCCAAACTTGGCCGAAAAGGGAGCCTACGCCATGCGTGCTTTTCTGATTGTGTGTGCCTGTTTCCTCATCACTTCCTGCGCAAGCATGCGCCACACCGCGCTCTGGGATCCCACCTACTCTCTGTCGGGGACACCTTATGCGGCGGCGACAAGCGTGACCACGGCGATCCGGGCTCGACAGGGGGAGATTTCCGTTCGCGAAATAAATACAACTCGTCAAGGTGTCCGGCTCGATGGCGCCACGCTGTTCGGCTCGGCAGCGGCGATTGGTGCCGCAGCCTTTGGCGCCAATGGCGACACCCTCACCGGTACGACACTTTTCATGGGCGGGACGAACACGTTCAGACAGCGCCTGTCCTGGCGAGATCGCGCCATCATTCTGGGCGATGCACATGACGCCCTCGATTGCATTGTCGATACGGCCTCGCCCTTTCAGCAGGCGGCGGCGGAGGAAAACTATACCAATTACCGGTCGGCCGCCGCTCAGCTGCGCTCGTTGCATCGCCACGTCGTAGAGATCGGAAACCCCCTGATTTCCGAGGCTTCCGCAGAGGCACGCTTGGCCTTCGACACCGAACTTGCCAATATTCAAAACACGGTTCTGGCCTATTCCGACGAGGAAAATGCCATGGCGAGCGCACCACTCGTGATGATGTCGGCGGCCCGCATGGTGAATCGGACCCTGCGGCAAAGGGAGCTGGATGCATTGCCGGATATCGAAGCCATTATCGAACAGATCCGCACGGCCGGGCAGTCCGAAGGCCAACTCGCGGGGGATGAGGAACCTACGGAGGCGATTGATAAATTCAACGGCGCCCAGCTGAACGCACTCGACGCCGCACCAGCCAGCCTGTCGGATGTGACGATTGTCGCGCGCCAGGCCCGCGAGGCAGTCAATATCCAAACAAGCCGCCGATCGCCCGCCTACCGGTCCCTGCTGCCGGACATTGCTGCGTGCCCGGCCCGTGCCGGATCGAGCTGACGATCTTCATCAATCGAGCCCCCACCACTTAGCGCCGCCGCTGTTTTGGCGATGACACGGTCAACGAAACCTCCCTTGACATGATACCAAAAGGTTTCCTATAAGCGGAACCGAAAGGTTTCATATCATGTCGCTTCATACCGATCACGCCCAGCCTGTCTTCCGCGCCCTTGCCGATCCGACGCGGCGCGCCATTGTCATGCTGCTGGCCGACAGGGATTTGCGGGTCAGCGATATCGCGACCCGTTTCGAGATGACGCGGCCGGCCGTGGCCAAGCACCTCGCCGTGCTCAAATCCGCCGACCTGATCCGTGTCAGCATCGCCGGGCGTGAGCGCATCAATCACCTCAACCCAGCGGCGCTGAAGGCCGCAACAGACTGGCTCGCCTGGTTTGACCGTTTCTGGGACGACCGCTTGGCCGCCCTCAAATCTGCCGTGGAGAAAGACGCATGACCGAACTCAAAATCACCAAGACTCTGTTTCTCAAAGCCCCCGCCGCCCATGTCTGGAAATTCCTCACCGAGGCCGACCGGCTGGCCGAATGGTTCCATCGCGGCGGCGCCGACCTCGCCGCCAATGGAGAATACAGCCTGCTGACCAATACGCTCGGCAAGGAAGGCACCAAATTGTGCTGGGGCAAGGTGGTCGAATTCGATCCGCCGCGCCGGTTGGTCCACACCTTCACCCACGGCCATCTCAATGGCGTCGAAACCCTCTGCGCCTGGTCGTTGCAGGATGCGGCGGGCGGCACGGTGTTGACGATGGAACATTCAGGTTGGGAGAAACTGGGCGAAGCCGGCTTCGCCATGGCCGCCAATCACGACAAGGGCTGGGACGAGCACTTCGCCCGCCTGCGCACGGTTACCAACTAGGGCGGGCACCAACTGGCACGCCATGGGTTCACCCCAGCGCGGCAACCATTTCCGCCAGCTTGGCAATCGTATTCATATTGCGGGCGGTCCCGGCCTTGGCGGCCGGGATCACCAGCTTCGAATTGCCCATGCCGGCGCCATAGTGGACATAGATCTCGCGCACGCCGAGCTGGATCTCCTCGGCCTTGCGCCCCTTGACCGCATCGAGACAATCCGACGCCGGCGCCGCGTCCAGAAAGATCGCCACGGTGCGGTTGGGCGCCGCATCGGGAAAGGGATTGGCCTTGAGCACGGCGTGCATCTGATCGGCCGTGCGCACCATGATGCCGACGGGTTTGCCGGCCCAAGCTTCGAGGCAAGCCTCAAGATCGGCCTTCACCCGCGCTTCGGTATGATCTGAGGTGAAGACAACATTGCCCGACGCGATCCAGGTCTTCACCGCGCCATAGCCCAACCCCTCACACATCGCGACCAGCTCATTCATCGGCAATTTGCCGGTGCCGCCAACATTGACGGCGCGCAACAGGGCGATGAAGGCGGTCATGGCTCGATCATCCAGGCCGGGATATCGGAGCCGAGATGCAGGACGCGCCAGACTTCAATCTGGTCCCCGTGTGCAACGTAGAAGACAGCGTACGGAAACCCGTCGATCCGCCAATGACGCAGCCCCGGCAGACCGAGATCGGCACCAAACCGGCTTGACCCGGTTTCGGGCCAGTCTGCGATATGGCGACACGCCGCTCCAAAGGCGTCGACAAAACGCACAGCCACCGACTCGCCTGCCTCCATGGAATAATAGTCCACTGCGGCCAGAATATCCGCATCCGCAGCCTGTTGCTGGACAAGCGGCCGGCTCACCCGGTGCGATCACCGCGCCGCGCCCGCGCCCGCAATCCTTCCAGATAGGCCGTATCGACCACCGGCCCAGGACCGGACCGGGCACCTTCAAGCAGTAGCGCCCGCACTTGTTGCAGCTCGCGATCCTTGCGTATCAGTTCGCGGACATACTCGCTCACTGTGCCATAGCCACGTTCGGCGATCTGCTCGTCGACAAAGACCTTCATCGGCCCCGGAAGGGAGATATTCATTGTGCTCATAGCGTCAGAATAAACCGTATGGCAAAAATTGGCAAGAGTATGTGGGCCAAACGAGGGCGCGCACCGGCCCTGAAAATGCCGACCGCGTCCCTCCCCAATCAGGCAATCGCGCCGCCGCGCGTTGAGGCGATGCCGCCATCGCAGACCACCGTGGTGCCGACGATATAATCACCGGCGCGCGAGGCGAGGAAGATCGCGGTACCGGCCATGTCTTCAATCGTCCCGACGCGGCCCGATGGCACCGCTTGGGAAACCAGATCGGCATGGTCGCGCGCGACCTTGTTCATTTCCGAGGCAAAGGCACCGGGCGCAATCGCCGTCATCACGATATTGTCGCGCACCAGTTCCAGCGCCATGCGCTTGGTGAGATGGATGATGCCGGCCTTGCTGGCGGCGTAGGAATAGGTCTCGAGCATATTGACCGAAATCCCGTCGACCGAACCGATATTGATCACCTTGGCCGGCTGCGCCTTGGAGCCAGCCGCCTTCAGCGCGCCGAACAGGGCCTGGGTCAGGAAGAACGGCCCCTTCACATTGACGTCCATCACCTTGTCCCAGCCATTTTCCGGAAACTCCGCGAAGGGCGCGCCCCAAGCGGCACCGGCATTATTGACCAGAATGTCGAGCTTGTTCTCATGCGTCAGGAACCGCTCCGCCAGATCACGGCAACCCTCAACGCTGGAGACATCGCCGGGAATCGCGATGCATTCCCCATATTGCGACAACTTCTTCGCCGCCTCGATACAAGGCCCCGCCTTGCGCGCCGAAATATAAACCTTGGCCCCAGCCCGCAAATACCCCTCGGCAATCATCGCCCCAATCCCGCGCGATCCACCTGTGATGAGGGCCACACGGCCCTTGAGAGAGAAGAGGTTTTCCATGGGAGGTCTCGCAGATTGGGCGCGGCGGAGAGAGGCGCAGCGCGAATTGGAAGAATGGGTGTGTTGGGGATGGATTAGCGTGCGTGGGGCGAGGCGTCCAGTTGAGATGTGGGTATGGCGCTAAAGGGGACAGGTATATTTAACGCGGTAGCTGCGCGGTAGGCGATTTCGCTGTGGTGGGGACCGCGTTAAATATACCTGTCCCCTTTTGTTCAAGCGCCGCGCCCGGACGCGAGGCGCCCGACAGCGCGGCTTATCCCCGCCCCGCTGCGGCGGCGTTACACTCACGCCGATCCGCTCTTTGACATCGCGAAGACACAACGCAAAACGGCATGGCCCCGAGGGGAGCCATGCCGTCTGCAGTTTCGGTAGTAATAGTCGTAGTAGCAGGCGAATTTCACCCACTCTCAGAAATTCTAGCCGCCGGCGGCCGTGCGGGCCCGTTTGCGTTCGAATTCCTTGAGGAAGATCTTGCGGACGCGGATGGATTGCGGCGTCACTTCGACCAACTCATCATCATCGATGAATTCGAGCGCAAATTCGAGCGTCACCCGGATTGGCGGGGTCAGGACGATATTTTCGTCGGTGCCGGAAGCACGCATATTGGTCAGCTTTTTGCCCTTGGTCGGATTAACGACCATGTCGTCATCGCGGGCATTGACGCCAATAACCTGGCCTTCATAAATATCGGCCGCGTGACCGAGGAAGAGCTTGCCGCGATCCTGCAGATTGAACAGCGAGAAGCCGGCGACCTTGCCATCCACCATCGAGACCATGGCGCCGTTATGGCGCTGGCCAAACCGGCCTTCGGTGCGCGGAGCATAGTGATCAAAAGTGTGGAACAACAGACCGGTGCCCGAAGTCAGGGTCAGGAATTCGGAGCGGAAACCGATCAGGCCACGCGTCGGGATGACATAATCCAGGCGCACCCGGCCATGCCCGTCCGGCACCATGTTTTTCATGTCGGCGCGGCGCTGGCCGAGCTTTTCCATCACGCCGCCCTGGTGAATTTCTTCCAGGTCGATGGTCAGGGCCTCGTAAGGCTCACAGGTGACGCCGTCGATTTCCTTGAGCACAACGCGCGGACGGCCAACGGCAAGCTCGAAGCCTTCGCGGCGCATCGTCTCGATCAGGATGGAGAGGTGAAGCTCACCACGTCCCATGACGTTGAACTTGTCGGCATCGGCCATCTGTTCGACGCGCAGGGCGACATTGTGGATCAGCTCACGATCAAGGCGTTCCTTGATATTGCGGCTGGTGACGTATTTGCCCTCACGACCGGCAAACGGGCTGTCATTGACCTGGAAGGTCATCGACAGGGTCGGCTCGTCGATCGACAGCAGAGGCAGAGCCTCGACCGCATCGGGATCGCACACGGTGTCGGAGATTGTGAGCTTGTCGATACCGGTGAAGGTGATGATATCGCCCGCTTGGGCGCTATCGATCTCGACGCGCTCAAGGCCGTGAAAGCCGAACAGCTGCAGGATCTTGCCCTTTTGCAGCGTGCCATCGGCCTTGGCGACGGTGACGAGCTGGTTCTTGCGCACGCTGCCGCGCGCGATACGGCCGATGCCGATAACGCCGGTGAAGCTGGAATAATCGAGCGCCGACACCTGCAGCTGCAGCGAACCATTACGGTCGACCGGCGGCTCGGGGGTGTATTCGGTGATCATCTTGAAGAGCGGCTCCATATCGGTGCCGATCTCGCCCGGATTGCTCGCGGCCCAGCCCTGCAGGGCCGAGGCGTAGACGACCGGGAAGTCGAGTTGTTCTTCGGTGGCGCCGAGACGGTCGAACAGGTCGAAAGTCTGGTCCAGCACCCAGTCAGGGCGCGCGGACGGACGGTCGGCCTTGTTGATCACGACGATCGGCTTGAGACCGCGCGCCAGGGCCTTCTTGGTGACGAAGCTGGTCTGCGGCATCGGGCCGTCAACGGCATCGACGAGCAGCAGCACGCAATCGACCATGGAGAGGACGCGTTCGACCTCGCCGCCGAAATCGGCGTGTCCGGGGGTGTCGACGATATTGATCGACCAATCGCCCCAGGTGACGGCCGTGTTCTTGGCCAGAATCGTAATACCGCGTTCTCGCTCCAGATCGTTGGAGTCCATCATGCGTTCGGACGTATTGGCGCGGTCACCCAACGTACCTGACTGCTTGAGCAGCTGGTCAACGAGGGTGGTTTTGCCGTGATCGACGTGCGCGACGATGGCGATATTGCGCAGCTTGTCGAGGGACGCGCTCATGAGTGTAATCCTGCTTGGTGAAAAGGCGCGCCCTAATACGCCGCGAAACCTGGCATGACCAGTGATTATTCCGCATTATTAATACCGGGTCCGGTCTGACCGCCGCGCAGGGCGGTCAATCAGTCCGCTTGCGGCGTTGCGGCCCGGTCGAAGATGGCGCGAATTGCGAGCGCGCCGAGCATGGCCGCGAGCACGAACAGGAACAACATCTGGCCCCAAAAAGTCGCCGCGCGCCGCAATGCAGCCAGGTCCACCACCGAGACGAAATACCAGGACGGGCCATCAATGCGGCTGAAGGCGATCATCCGGCTACCATCCGGGGAGAGGAAGACGCCGAACGGACGCGGATCAACCCGAAGCATCGCCATGATCGCCTCGGGCGCCAGGGCAGCGCTGGATTCTTGTTGCCCCGGTTGCGCTACCGGTTGCGGTCCGCGCGAGATAATATTGCCCTCGCGGTCGAACAGCATGTTCATGCCATGGGCCGGAGGCGTCTCGAGTGCGGAGGCGAGCGTCTCGGTCATCGAAATCGAGGTGCCGAAACCGCCGAGCAATTCATCGCCGTCCCGAACCGGTTGACGACAAGCGCTGGCAGCGCGCTCGCCACCATCGGAATAAACGAAACGGGACAGCGCGGTGCATTGCATGGCGCTGTCGGGATTGGTGTGGAGGTCGAACAGGGCCGCATCCTCATCGCCGCGCAGATCAAAATCTGCAGGCGCCTCGCTACGATAGAAGAGCAGCCTGTCCTCCCGGTCGGGCGCAAACATCACCATGCGGCGGTCGGGCGTGAAGTAATACAGGCTGGTGAAGTGGCCCAGAAAGGCCTCGCCGACACTGCGCACAGCATGGAAGCCGGCCAGATAGCGACGCTTTTCGGTTTCCGTCATCGCCGCGCCGTCGGCCATAAAAGCACCGACCCCAAACACATAATCGCCTGCGGAGAGCGTCGTGCCATCATACAGATCCGGCGCGCTGCGACGGGTTCCATCGGCCATGACCGGGAACAGCCGGTCGAATTCGACATCCACCGGCACATCCTGCAACACAGCCAGTCGGCGCCGGTAGGCCTGTGCTGCCGCGTGATTCAACCGCCGTGCGTCCTCGAAAATCTGTTGCTCGCGCCCGGCCCGGACGCGGATATAGACATTGAGATGCTCAGCCTGTGCAATCTCCAGGCGCTGATTGAGAATACGGTCGCCTGCGAATCCGGCCAAGCCCGCCAGCAAAATCGAAATGCAGACTTGCCCGATCAAGATTGCCAATTTCTTGGACACCAAAGCCCCTGCTCCACATTCCACTCTTCGCCCGTCAAGCCGATTCAGAGGTTGGCGTCAAGGTTTCTAATATGCAGGCGCACCAATGCCGGAGCCGTCGCGATATTCGCCAAGCAGCGGCGATCAGCTGCCGGGCGTCTCCGACATGGTCGAGACCAGACGTCCCAAAAAAGCACCAAAGCGTCGCTGTTCATCGGCAGACAGCGACGCGTGGATCTCTTGCGCCACCGCTTCAACGCGCGGCATCAGTGCTTGATACAGTGTTTCGCCCTGTTCCGTGAGAAACAGGTGGCTGACACGGCCATCGCCCTGCGAGGCTTCACGCCGGACCAGACCGGCTGCGAGCATGGCCTTGGTGGCCCGGCTGACAATGCCCTTGTCCATCGGCGTGATCGTCACGACCTCGGCGGCGGTGCGGCCCGATTGTTCGGCGATGGCGGCCATAACCCGCCATTGCGACAGGTTGAGCTGGCCATGCTGCTTCACGATCGCGGCCGTATGGCGTGAGATGCGGTCAGCCAGAACGGTCAGCTGATACGGCCAATAGCTGCCCAGCTTGATGACGCGGCGGGTGACGGGAGAAGATTTCATATCGTCAAATTAGTTGTTTTCACAACTTGACGCAATAGCGACAGGAATGATATTCACGGACGCAATGAGGCGTGGACACCATGCCGAACCACCACCATTTTGGGAGACGATGCATGGCCGATCTGTTCGAAAATCCTATGGGGCTTTGCGGCTTCGAATTCGTCGAATTCACGGCACCCCAAAAAGGGATATTGGAGCCGGTCTTCACCTCGATGGGCTTTGTCCACATCGCCAATCACCGCACCAAGGATGTCGCGCTCTGGCGCCAGGGCGGCATCAATATGATCATCAATTACGAGCCCAATTCGCCGGCTGCCTACTACGCCGCCGAACATGGCCCTTCGGCCTGCGGCATGGGCTTTCGTGTCCGCGACGCGGGCAAGGCCTACACGCTCGCCGTCTCCAAGGGCGCCGAGCCGATTGATATGAAGACCGGTTTCAGCGAGCTTAGGCTGGCCGCGATCAAGGGCATTGGCGGCGCCTCGGTCTATCTGATCGACCGGTTCGAGGACGGCCAATCCATCTATGATGTCGATTTCGAATTCATTGAGGGCGTCGACCGTCACCCGACCGGTTGCGGCTTCAATGTGATCGATCACCTGACCCATAATGTTTACAAGGGCCGGATGGATTATTGGGCGAATTATTACGAGACGCTCTTCAACTTCCGAGAGATCCGCTATTTCGACATCAAGGGCGAATATACCGGCCTCGTCTCGCGCGCCCTGACGGCGCCGGACGGATTGATCCGCATCCCGCTCAATGAAGAGAAGGGCGAGAAAGTCGGCCAGATCGAGGAATATCTGCGCGAATACAAAGGCGAAGGCATCCAGCACATCGCTTTCTCCTGCGACAATCTGCTCGAATGCTGGGACCGTCTGAAAAAGGCCGGCGTTAAATTCATGCCAGCCCCGCCATCGACCTATTACGATATGCTCGAGGAACGCCTGCCCGGCCATGGCGAGCCTGCTGACGCGCTGCGCCAGCGCGGCATATTGCTCGACGGCACCACTGAAGGCGGAGATCCGCGTCTGCTGTTGCAGATTTTCTCTGAAAAGGCGGTCGGTCCGGTCTTCTTCGAATTCATCCAGCGCAAACAGGATGAAGGCTTCGGCGAAGGCAATTTCGAAGCCCTGTTCAAATCCATCGAGGCCGACCAGCTGGCTCGCGGTGCGATCAGCGCCTAGGAGGCAATCATGACCGTCAATCTGAAACGCATCCACCACGTCGCCTATCGCTGCAAGGACGCGAAAGAGACGGTCGAGTTCTACCAGCGCGTGCTCAATATGGATTTCGTGCTCGCCATTGCCGAGGACGAGGTGCCTTCAACCAAGGCGCCTGATCCCTACATGCACATCTTCATGGATGCCGGCATGGGCAATGTGCTGGCCTTCTTCGAACTGCCCAACTCACCGGCCATGGGCCGTGACGAGCAAACCCCGCAATGGGTCCAGCACATCGCATTCGAAGTCGCCGACATGGCAGCGCTGGATGAGGCCAAGGCGCATGTTGAAGCCGAAGGCCTCGACGTGCTCGGCCCGGTCAATCACGGCATTTTCAAATCGATCTACTTCTTCGATCCCAATGGCCACCGCCTCGAACTGGTCGCCAATACAGCCACCGAAGCGCAGATGAATGAGCTGCACGAGGTGGCTCCCGCAATGATCGAGGAATGGAGCCGCACCAAACGCGCGCCGAAACACGCCGCGTGGCTGCACGCACTGGATTAGGCCACCGCCAACGCATTTTCTCCGAGCCCCGGCCTCATCGCCGGGGCATTTTTTTGCCCGCCACAATGAAATCGAGGACTTGCAGTATTCCTCAGGCCCGGAGCGTGCTAGTTCCCGTCTAACGGGGGAAAACACGCATGAATCGCCTGCTGAGCGAATTGTTGAGACGCAATGTTTTGCGCGTCGCCGCCGCCTATCTGATCGTCGGCTGGCTGATTATGCAGGTGGTCTCCGTCATGACGCCCGCACTCAATCTTCCCGAGTGGGTCGACGGGTTTTTTGCCGTCCTGTTGATCGCCGGATTTCCCCTTGCACTCTTGCTCGCCTGGGCTTTCGAGCTGGCACCGGAAGGCGTGCGCATGACCGAGGCTGCGGATGCGGGCGAAGCGCCGCGGGCGCTGGTCA
Organism: uncultured Maricaulis sp.; assembly: GCF_963975345.1. Lineage (NCBI taxonomy): Bacteria > Pseudomonadati > Pseudomonadota > Alphaproteobacteria > Maricaulales > Maricaulaceae > Maricaulis > uncultured Maricaulis sp. The sequence goes on from NZ_CAXBGE010000010.1 coordinate 126,583, forward strand.
CCACCGATTTCGCCATCATCGGCCTGCTGGTCATCGTGCTCGGTGTGGCCGGATACCAGATACTGACACGCAGCCCGGCGAGCACGGCCCAGGTTGAGGCGACGCCCGGCGCCCTGTCCCAGCCAGCCGCTGCCGTCATCGCCGACGCCTCGATCGCCGTATTGCCCTTCGCTGATTTGTCGCCGAATGGCGACCAGGCCTATTTTTCCGATGGTATGGCTGAGGAAATCCTCAATCTGCTGGTTCGGATCGACGAACTGGACGTCACTTCGCGCACCTCCGCCTTCCAGTATCGCGGCGATTCCTGGTCCATCCCCGAAATCGCGACCGCGCTGCGTGTGCGCCATATCGTCGAAGGTTCGGTGCGCAAGGATGGCGATACGGTGCGCATCACCGCCCAGCTGATCGACGCCCGCGACGACCGGCATTTATGGTCCGCGACCTTTGACCGCCCGCTGACCGCCGGCGCATTGTTCGCGGTCCAGGACGAAATCTCCGCCGCCATCGTGGCCGCTTTGAGCGAAGCGCTGAACATCACCGTCACCGCCCCGCTCGCCGCGCCAACCCTCACTGACGATATCGGCGCCTATGACGCCTATCTTCAGGCCCGCGCACTGGCCCAGGCCCGCTTCGGCCTCGACCGGGCCGAGCAATTGCTCGAGCATGCCGTGACGTTGGACCCTGACTTCGCCGCCGCCTGGGCCCTGCGAGCCGTCGTCACCAACCTGTCCCGGGAATACGGATACGGCCAGATGAGCCGGGCCGAGATCGACCGTTTATCGCTCGAATATGCAGACCAGGCTCTGGCGATCGATCCGCGCAGCGCCATGGCGCTGGCAGTCCGGGCCAAAATCCGGGTGAATGCCAATGAGGCCTTCGCTGAGCCCCTGCATGACTGGGCTGAAATCATTGCCGACTACGATGCCGCCCTGGCCATTGATCCGCTCAGCCCGGAAGCCTTGAACTGGCGCGGCCTGGCGATGGTGGAGTTGGGCCGCATCGCCGAGGCGCGCGCAAACTTTCAGCAATGCATCACGGCGGAGCCATTCTATACGCCCTGCCGCAGGAATTTCTGCGACGCACTCATTCAGGCCCGCGACGATGATGCAGCCCTGACCTGCCTTCGGGACGGCCTGGAACGAGGTCTCATCGGGAGCCCCGGAACCTTCCTCCCTCTGTTTGCACGCAGGGGCGACGAAATCGCCTTCATGACAGCGGCCAGCCATCCGTCCGTCCTGCCGGGTTGGAACCGCTATGGCGAGCTCTATGAGGCGTTTCGAAATCCCGATGCCGATCATTCAGCCCTGCTGGCCTCGGTCCAGGCGCATTTCGAACGATTGCCGACCTACGCCAATTCTGTCGGCATGGATATCGTGGCACCGCTCGGCGGCGAGCCAGACATAGGCTGGCCCGCCTGGGGTCCCGATTATGGGCGTTTTCGCCGCTCCGCCGGTTTCATCGAGCAAATCGAGCGCGCCGGGATTCTCGCCTATTGGCAGACGCACGGCTTCCCGCCGCAATGCCGCCCGGTCCCGGCGACCGATGGCGGCGATGACGGTTTCGAGTGTGATTGAGGCATGATCCGATGACCCGTTTTCTCGCCGAACTTCGCCGCCGCAATGTGTTCCGCGTAGCCGCCGCCTATCTCGTGGTGGGCTGGCTCGTGCTGCAAGTCGTCGGCGCGGTCGAAAACGCTGCGGCCCTGCCCGGATGGACCGACGGCTTCGCGCTTGTCGTGCTGATCACCGCCTTTCCAGTCGTGCTCTTCATCGCCTGGGCCTTCGAGCTGACACCGGAGGGGTTGAAGAAGACCGGCTCCCTCGAGGAGGCGCCCAGCGTCAGACTGCTCGGGGCCAGCGATTGGGTGCTGATCGCCAGCGTCCTGATCGTGGTCGCTGTTGTGGCCTATCAGAGCCTGACACCGCGGGGCGGGGCAGCCCCGGCCAGCATCGCGACGGTGGCCGGCCCCACCGCGCTCGTGGTCTCCGATGCCTCCATCGCCGTCCTGCCCTTCGCCGACCTGTCCCAGGCCGGCGACCAGCAGTATTTCTCGGATGGTATCTCGGAAGAGATCCTCAACGTGCTGGTCCGCGTCCAGGGCCTCGAGGTCGCATCGCGCACTTCGGCCTTCCAGTTTCGCGGCGATGCAATGGGCATTCCCGAGATCGCGGGCCGGCTCGGCGTGCGTCATGTGCTGGAAGGCTCGGTGCGCAAGGATGGTGAGACAATCCGCATCACCGCCCAGCTGATCGATGCCCGTGATGACCGTCATCTCTGGTCGCAGACCTATGACCGCCCCTTCACCGCCGGCGCGCTGTTCGCCGTCCAGGACGAGATCGCCAATGCGATCGTGACCGCCTTGCGCAATGTGCTGGATATGGGCGAGGCTCCGACCATCGAGGTTGCGGCCATCACCGACGATATCGACGCCTATTCGCTCTATCTCGAGGCGCGCACCCTGTTCCAGGCCCGCGCCCGGCTCGATTATGTCGACCAGTTGCTGGAGCGAGCGGTGCAAATCGACTCGGACTTTTCCGAAGCCTGGGAAATGCGCGCCGCCGTGGTCTCCCTCGCAGTCGAGTATGATTTTTCTGATATCACCGACGATGAAGTCACGCGCCAAACGGAAGAGTTTGCGCATCGGGCCCTGGAGCTCAATCCGGACAGCTCAATGGCCATGGCAGTCTTGGCGAAACTGACCATGAACCGGTCGACCGGCCTCCTGATCCGTGCCGACTGGGCAAACATCCTCGAGCAGTTCACGCATGCAGTTGAGCTCGATCCGAGAAATGCCTCAGCCCTGAACTGGTATGGCCTGGCGCTGGGAAGCGTCGGACAGCTCGAAGCCAGCCTGGCCAACTTCGAGGCCTGCGTGCGGTATGAATTCACCTATAGGCCATGCCGCGAAAACCAGGTCGACACCCTGGTTGCGCTCGGCCGCGACGCCGAAGCGCTTCAGGCGCTCAGGGAGGCGCTGGAAGCTGGCGCAATGAGTCCGGAATATGCCAGCCTGCCACTGCTCGCCCGCACCGGCGAACGCGATCAGTTTCTATGGGCGTCCAACGCCTCGAACCGTTTGCTGGGCTGGAGCGGGCATGCTGAACTCTACGAGGCGCTCTCCCATGCCGACCGCAGGGATGAGGCTTTGGCGGAACGCATTCGTGAGTTTTTCACGCGCAATCCGGATCGGCACCCTGGCGCGAGAGGGATCGTGCTCGGCCCCCTCTCGGGCGACGGCGAGGACATCGTCGATGTCGCAGTGAACCAACTGTTCTACGACATCCACTACCCGCGATATCGCGCCTCGGCCTGGTTCCGCACCTGGGTGCGCGAGACGGGCATTCTCGCCTATTGGCAGACCGAAGGCTTTCCCGACCTTTGCCGCCCGGTGGGCGCTGATGACTTCGAGTGCGATTGAGGCATGACCCGATGAGTAAATTCCTCGCCGAACTCCGTCGCCGCAATGTCTTCCGCGTCGCCGCCGCCTACCTGGTGGTCGGCTGGTTGGTGATGCAGGTGATCTCGGTGATCGCCAGTGCCGCCGCCCTGCCCGACTGGGCCGACAGCATGGCCCTGATCCTGCTGCTCGCCGGCCTGCCAGTGGCGCTGTTCATCGCCTGGGCGTTCGAGCTGACGCCGGAAGGGTTGAAAAAAACCGGCACTATCGAGGAGGCGCCCAGTCTCAGACTGCTCGGCGCCAGCGACTGGGTGTTGATCGCCAGCGTGCTGATCGTGGTTGCGGTTGTCGCCTATCAGAGCTTCACCTCGCCGCAGACCGCCGCCCCTGCCGCGACCGAAAGGGTCGTCGGGCCCGCCACTCCGGCGATCTCCGATGCTTCGATTGCGGTTTTGCCCTTCGTGGATCTCTCACCGGGCGGAGATCAGAGCTATTTCTCCGACGGGATATCGGAGGAGATTCTCAATGTCCTGGTCCGCGTCCGGGGGCTGGAAGTGACATCGCGCACCTCCGCCTTCCAGTATCGCGGCGACGCTTTCTCCATTCCGGAAATCGGTCAGCGCCTCGGCGTGCGCCATGTGCTGGAGGGCTCGGTGCGCCGGTCCGGCAATACGGTGCGGATCACCGCGCAATTGATCGATGCCAATACCGACGTGCATCTCTGGTCGCAGACCTATGACCGCGCCCTGACGGCCGAAAACCTGTTCGCAATCCAGGACGAGATTGCGCGAGCCATCGTGACCGCGCTCGGCGATGCCCTCGGACTGGACGAGACGGCCTCTGTCACCGTCTCCGCCGACACCGCCAATCTGGACGCCTATGACACCTTCCTGCAGGCGCGCGAATTTTTCCGCAATCGCTCCGGGGAAAATCTGCCTCGCGCAGTGGAGCTATTCGAACAGGTAACGCGAGAAGATCCGGGGTTTGCGCGGGCCTGGGCCGGACTGGCGAGCACCTATGCTGTCTATCCGGGTTGGGTGGATGACGAGTCCCGGAACTGGGCGCAACTGGCAAGGGAAGCCGCCGACCAGGCCAGCCAACTCGATGACAGCCTGGCCCTGCCTTATTCAGTCAGGGCCCTGTTGACGACCGAAGCCAGCGATTGGGCTGAAGCGCTCCGGCAATCCGACCTCGCCATTGAGCGCGGTCCGGAAGAAGCTAATTCCTGGTATTTTCGCGGCACCGCTTTGCTGAGGGCCGGGTATTTTGCCGCAGCTGCGCGCGATCTGGAACACTGCCTTGAGGTCGACCCGGCCTATGAAATCTGCCGGCGATTCCTGTCTTTTGCCTATCTCTATGGCGGACGGACTGACGAGGCGATGACGGCGTTCGAACTGAGCCTCATGCGCAACCAGCAATCGAGCGTTGGCGTCTTCCTGCCGGTTTACGCAGCTCAAGGCAATCTCTCGGCGACACGCGTCCTGCTCGGCTATCTGGCGGAATTTGGAGACTGGAGGAACGAGATTGAGGATCGCTGGCTCACGGATCCGGGCTACCCGCTCGAGGACTATCGCGCCGATATGTTCAACGCCTACAGGCAACACTTCGGCGCGGAGTATGAGCCCGATCAGAATGACACCTGGACCTGGTTCGACACGGTGTGGAACCCCTACCGCCCGGAACGGCTGCGGCCGGAATTGATTGATGCGGACCGCGCCGAACGTCATGCGATCATCGAGCGCAAGCAACTGCCCGCCTTCTGGCGCGAACGCGGCTTCCCGCCGCAATGCCGGCCGGTTGGCTCAAATGATTTCGAGTGCGATTGAGGCATGATCCGATGACCAATTTCCTCGCCGAACTTCGCCGCCGCAACGTGTTCCGCGTTGCCGCCGCCTATCTGGTGGTCGGCTGGCTCTTGATCCAGGTCTCGGCCCTGCTGGAAGCGAGCCTCGGCCTGCCCGCCTGGTTTGACGCCGTGGTGATCGGCTTTCTCGCCGTGTGCTTCCCCATCGCGGTTTTGCTCGCCTGGGCCTTCGAGTTGACGCCGGAAGGCATGAAGCTGACCGCCGCCGTGCCCGACGGCCAAAGCATCGCGCCGACCACAGGCCGCAAGCTCGACTTCGCCATTGTCGCGGCGCTGGCGCTGATGATCGTCTTCATCGCCTGGCAGCAATTGGCCCCGCGCGACGCAGCCCCAGCCAACACAGTCGCCGCGACCGAAACAAGCGCCTCTGTCGCGGTCCTGCCCTTCGTCGATCTGAGCCAGGCAGGGGATCAGGAATATTTCTCTGACGGGATTTCGGAGGAAATCCTCAACGTTCTGGTCCGCATCCCGGGACTGGGCGTGGCGGGCCGCACATCGAGCTTTGCCTTCAAGGGGCGCAATGAGGACCTGCGCGTGATCGGTGAAGCACTGGGCGTCAATCATGTCCTGGAGGGCTCGGTGCGCCGCTCTGGCACGCGCCTGCGCATCACGGCCCAGCTGATCCGCTCATCCGACGGCTTCCACATCTGGTCGGAAACCTATGACCGGGAAATCGCCGATATTTTCGACATCCAGGACGAGATTGCCGCGGCTGTCGCCGGCGAACTGGCGCTCTCACTCGGCCTCGACTGGCAGTCCGGCGCACACAGCCGTACCGATGATATCGAGGCCTATGAGAAATACCTGCGAGCGCATCAGCTTTACCTGCTGCGCGGTGAAGAAAATATGGCGACGGCGGCTCTGCTGCTGCACGAGGTCGTCGCCCGCGATCCCGGTTTCGCACCGGCCTGGACGGCACTGGCGGGCGTTTATGGTGTCTATGATTCCTATTCGCTCGACGAGAACCCCGATCACATGGCGCAATGGACCAATATCAGCGAAGCCGCGGCACGTCGCGCCATCGCGCTGGATCCGGACTCGGGTGAAGCCTGGGTCCATCTTGGCGCCTACCAGTCGGTCGTGGGGGATTGGGTCGAGGCCTTCGACTCGATCGAACGGGCCCTCGCCCTGGCCCCGAATAATTCCACCGTCCTCGACCAGGCTGCCCAGCTGTATACACAAACCGGCTATATCCGGCAGGCGCGCGAGCTGTCAGCCCGGGCCATCGCGATCGATCCTCTGGTGCCGCTCTATCACAGCAATCTGGGCTGGACGACCTCACTTCCACCGGGCGCGGATCTGGCGGGCGCCATCGCCAGCTATAATCGGGCCATCGCCATCGACCCGTCCTTTGGTATTGCTCATCTGAACCTCTTCAATGCCTTGGAAGCATCAGGCAATCGGGAAGCGACGCAGCAAGCTTACGATCAGGCTGTCTCCAACAATGCCTTCTCTCCGGCACAGGTCCATGACTATGGCGCGCTCTTCCAGGCCTGGGCCGAAGGGCCAGAGGCCGTAAGGGCCGTCGCACTCGAAATTGATCCTGAAATCGGGGCCGATGCCGGCATCATTCTCGGCGATGCCGATCTGTTTGTTGATCGCCTGTCGGCCATCCGGGACAAGCCGGGAGGGTTGGTGAGCTCCTATCTCTACCTCCCCGTCCCCGGCGGCTTGCCCGGGAATGCACACTGGCGCCAGCTCGTAGGCGAACTCGGTGTGCTCGACCTCTGGAAAACGCGCGGCTTCCCGGATGGGTGTCGCGCCCTCGGCGATGATGATTTCCAGTGTGACGGAGCCTCGGCCCAATGATGCAATTCCTTGCCGAGCTTCGCCGCCGCAATGTCTTCCGTGTTACCGCTGCCTATCTCGTGGTCGGTTGGCTGGTGATGCAGGTGATCGCCGTGATCGCCGATGCCGCAGCCCTGCCGGACTGGGCCGACGGCCTCGCTTTGATCCTGCTGCTCGCCGGGCTTCCCGTGGCACTCTTCATTGCCTGGGCCTTCGAACTGACCCCGGACGGGTTAAAGCCGACCGAGAGCATCGATCCGGCGACCTCGCTGGCGCGGGCGACCGGGTCGACGCTGGACATCGCTATTCTCGGCGGGCTGGCCCTGGTGGTGATCCTGGTGCTGGGCAGCTGGCTGATGCCCAACACGGCTCCTGCGCCGAACACGGAGTCCGACCTGGCAGCGCCGGCACCCGATTCAGAAGCGGTGGCCGTCGCCTCATCAGCGCCCGCCCTCTCGGTTGCCGTTCTGCCCTTCATGGCGATGTCTTCAAACGATGATGACCGCTATTTTGCCGACGGTCTGACCGAGGAGATTCTCAACTCGCTCGCCGCCCTGCCGGACCTGCTCGTCACCTCTCGCACCTCGGCTTTCCAGTTTCGCGGTGAGGACCACAATGTGCCGGAAATCGCGGCGCAGCTCGGCGTCGCGCATGTGGTCGAGGGCTCGGTCCGCCGCTCCGGTGACCAGGTTCGCATCACCGTCCAGCTGATCCGTGCCGCCGATGACAGCCATGTCTGGTCACAAACCTATGACCGCACCATGGAGGATGTGTTCGCGATCCAGGAGGACATCGCCACCAGTATCGCCGACGTGCTCGATATCGTGCTCGACGAGGCTCAGCGAGCCCGAATGCGCAATATCGGTGTCGGCAATGTCGAGGCCTATATCGCCTATCAGCGCGGCGTCGAGATCGCCATCGCCGCCCATGGCGGCGTCGGCAGCCTTGTCGCCAGATTGGCCCCGGCGGACGCGCTGTTCGAGTTGGCAACCGAGCTGGCACCGAATTTCTCCGACGCCTATGTCCAGCGCGCCGACTATTACGCGCACCAGACCCATGTCGATGCCGCGACCGGTGGCGCCGAGGAAATCGCCGCCGCCCAAGCGGCCGCTGACCGCTATCTGGAACTGCTCGATCAGGCCGCTGCGACCACGGACCGGTCGGAGAATCGCGCCATGATTGCCATTGACCGGCTCTATTTTCAGGATGACTGGTCCGGCGCCGGCCGCATCCTCGACCGTGCCAACCAGGCCGATGGTTGCCCTAACGCCGCCTGGGTGTCGGAAATGGCCAGCATCTCCGGGCGATCATCGGAATTTGTGGCTTACGCCCAACGTTTGGTCTCCTGCGATCCGCTCAATCCTCAATACTGGGCGACGCTCTCGGGTATCGCGCGCGATGCGGGAGAGTATGATCTCGCTCTTGCGACTGCGCAGTCGGGCTTGGCCATCGACACCGGCAATAACCTCCTGATGTCTCAAGCCGGGCTGACCCTGCTCGAGGCTGGTCCGCGCGCCGAGTTCGAGGAGTTTCTCGACGACATCCGGGGCCCTGAAGTATTGCGCAATTTCCTCACAGCCATGGCCGCTGCCCGCGATGGCGATTACGAACAAGCCGCCGCCCTGCGTGACCGGACGGAGGGGGATTTCGGATTCACCGGACTGGTCCTGCACGCCACGCTCGGAGAGCGCACCGAAGCCAATGCACGGGCGGCGGCCAATGACGCCCTGCCCTTCGGCTTTCATGATCTGATCCAGACCATCGTTATCTGTGCCTGCGGAGCCCCCTGGGATCTGGAAGTCACACCCAATTTCGCGCGACGTCTCGAGCAAGCCGGTTTTCCCTGGCCACCTCAGGACAACGGAAATTTCCCGCTGAAGGATTGGTGAACCGCCCCGTGAACGACCGAACCCGCAATATCCCGACACGCACGGCTTCGTGCAATCGCTTCCATCCTGTTATCTGGAAAACCACATGAATTTCCTCGCCGAGCTCCGCCGCCGCAATGTATTTCGCGTCGCTGCCGCTTATCTGGTGGTCGGCTGGCTGGTGTTGCAGATCGTCAATGTCCTCACACCGGCGCTGGATTTGCCAAGCTGGGTCGATGGCGTGGTTGCCGTCTTCCTGATAGCGGCCTTTCCGATAGCCGTGCTGCTGGCCTGGGCCTTCGAGATGACGCCCGACGGGATGAAGCGCACGGAAGGGCTTCCCGAGGCCGGCAATCCAGCGCCCCAGGGCGTGCGAGCGCTCGACTACGCCATCATCGCCGGGCTGGTAATCCTGGTCGGTCTGATCGGCTGGCAGCAAATGGCACCGAGCCGCTCCGGCCCTGCCCGCGCGATCGCTGGCAACGAAACAGACGCCTCGGTCGCTGTCCTGCCCTTCGTCGATCTGAGCCAGGCCGGCGACCAGGAATATTTCTCCGACGGCATCTCCGAGGAAATCCTCAACGTCCTGGTTCGCATTCCGGGGCTCGGCGTGGCGGGCCGCACATCGAGCTTCGCCTTCAAGGGCCGCAATGAAGATTTGCGCGCCATCGGCGAGGCGCTCGGCGTCAATCATGTGCTCGAAGGCAGTGTGCGCCGCTCCGGCACCCGCCTGCGCATTACCGCCCAGCTGATACGCTCATCGGACGGGTTTCACATGTGGTCGGAGACCTATGATCGCGAGATCGCTGACATCTTCGACATCCAGGACGAGATCGCCGCCGCCGTCGCCGGCGAGCTCGCGAGCTCTCTCGGAATTGATTGGCAACCGGCCGCGCATGATCGGACCAGCGATATCGAGGCCTATGAGAAATACCTCCAGGCCCGGCAGCTCTTTCTCCGGCGCGGTCCGCGAAATCTGGAGACGGCAGCCTTCCTGCTGCAGGAAGTGGTCGCTCGGGACCCCGATTATGCGCCGGCCTGGATTGCCTTGGCCGGGGTGTATTCGGTCTATGAATCCTATCACCCTGTCGCGGCCGTCGCCGATTTTCGATATTGGCGCAATATCGGTCTGGCCGCCGCCCGGCGCGCAGCGGCGCTCGATCCCCAGTCCGGTGAGGCGCAGGCCTATATCGGCAGCTTTCTGGTCGGCCAATTCCAGTGGGTCGCAGCCTATCAAGCCTTCGACCGGGCTGTGGCGCTGGAGCCGCAAAATGCCGCCGTGCTCGATAATGTGGCCCAAAGCCTTGTCGGGATCGGATATTCCGTTGAAGCCCGGGAGCTGGCGGCCCGCGCCGTCGCACTCGACCCGCTGGTGCCAGTCTATCACAACACGCTGGGCTGGGCCTCGATCGACCATCCCGACTATGGCGGCGACGCCGCGCTTGACGAGTTTCGACTGGCCCGCGAGCTCGGCCCGGATATGGTCGTTGCCTACTTTCAGGCCTTGCAGGTCCTGCTAAGCCACGGACGGCTTGAGGAAACCGGCGAGCTTTTTGAAGAGGCACTGCGTCTGGGTATCTATCCCCCGGAGTTCCGCGAGCCCGTCCATCGCTTCATGGAAGCGTGGGCGGCAGGAGATCCGGCGCTCCGCGCCTTTGCGCAGAACAATCCCGAGTGGCGCGGCTGGATTGCCATGCTGGTGGACGATACGGATATGGCCCTGGATGCAGCCGAAGCCAATTGGTCAACCGAGCCGCAATCCCATTTGCAGCTATTCCTCGGGCTGACGAGCAATTACCGCAATGATCCGCGCTGGCGCCAGCACATCCGCGATATTGGCCTGCTCGAACTCTGGCAAGTGCGCGGCTTCCCCGAGGGCTGCCAGGCACTTGGAAACAACGACCTACAGTGCGAGGCTTTGCCGATCCGATGATCCTCTCCCGCATCATCCATCATTTGCGCAGCCAGAACTGGACTGCCATCGGACTCGAGTTCCTGATCGTCATTCTCGGTGTGGTGATCGGTTTTCAGGTCACGGCATGGAATGAAACGCGCCATGAGCGCGCCCTGGAGCACCGCTATATTGAACGCATCACTGTGGCGCTGGAGTCCGATATCGCGGAGTTCGAGGACGCAGCCCACCTGGCCGCCGACCGCGCTGCCCAAGTCCGGTTAATTCTCGAGGCCGCCGGTTCAACCAGTGCTGTCATCGAGGAGCCAACCCCCTTCTTGCGCTCGATCATCACGGCCTCCTTCACCTACACCGCGACCGTCGACCGCATTGCCTTCGACGAGATGATTGCTGTCGGTGACGTCGCCATCATCCGCTCGGAAACGGTACGGGCGCGGATCGCGGAATATTACCAGTCGGCCGCGTCGGTCTCGCAATGGAATTATCTGCGCGAAAACGTCCAAACCACCTACCAGGAGCGCCGCGCCGGCATCCTCAAACCAGCCCAGGAACGGCTCTGGCAAGACCCCAACCCGCCGGAGCCCTTCACCGCCGCCGATGTCGATGAGGCACTCACGCGGATGCGGGCCCGGCCAGACTATGTCGAATGGCTGCCCATCGTCGAGGCCTGGCAGGTCTATATCCAATCCTCCGCCGAGGAGGCGGTCGCAGAGGGTGAGGCCCTGCATGATCTGCTCACAGCCGAACTGGAGCGATTACAATGATCCTCTCCCGCATCATCCACCATTTGAAGACCCAGAACTGGACCGCCGTCGCAATCGAGTTTGTGATCGTCATTGCTGGCGTGGTGATCGGTTTCCAGGTCACCGGATGGCACGCTGAACGGTCCGACCGGGAACTGGAGACCTATTATTTGGAGCGTCTCCACGCCGATCTGGTCGGGACGCTGGAGGATTATTTTGCCAACGCCCGATGGGATGAGACCCAGCTTGACGCCGAGGACATCGCGCTGAACGCCCTGAGAAACTGCACGCCTGCGGACGATGAGCGCGACCTTTTCATTCGAGGCCTTGCTTTTGCCGGCAATATCAATCCGGTGCCACTGCGTTGGGAAACAGCCGATGAACTGGTCGCGACAGGGAATATCAGCCTTATCCGCGATCTGGAATTGCGCGAACGCCTGGCGCGCGTCAATGGCCTCAACCAAAGGAGCGGCACGATCATCGAAGGCGCCCGGCAGGATACTGTCGCCCTACGCCCCGAAATCACCCGACAGGTCGACGTCACTCAATACGACTTTGTGAGAGACGCTGGTTTTGACGCCCGCTTTGACTTTGATGCCCTGTGCAATGACCTTGCTTTTGTTGGCACGCTGTCCGCCATCCATGTTCGCTCAAGGCTGATTTTCGGCTTCACGGGAGAACAGCTGGAACGCATAGCGGAGCTGGAGTCCTATCTGGCCACAAGCCGCGGCCTTGAGCCCTGGGAGGCCCCCGACGACACCGAAACGAGCGACGGGGATGCGCCATGATCCTCTCCCGCATTATCCACCACCTGAAAACCCAAAACTGGACCGCCGTCGCGCTTGAATTCGTCATCGTGATCGCCGGCGTCGTGATCGGTTTCCAGGTGACGGCGTGGAATGAGGCCCGCCAGGGCGAAGCGCGCGGACAGGCCTATCTCGAACGCATCCAGTCCGATCTCGCCGTCGATATTGCGAGTTATGACGACCGGATCGCCTTCTGGTCCACGGTCTCCGATTTCGGGGTTCAAGCCCTCGATACCAGCAGTGACCCCGACCGGATTCCCGGCACCGAAGCCGACTGGGACCTGGTCGTCGCCTTCTTCCAGGCCAGCCAGGTCAGCGAGTTCAACGCCGTCCAGACGACCTATACCGAGATTACCAGCGCCGGCGAGCTCGGCCTGATCGCCAACCTCAATGTCCGCGAGCGGCTGTCGGTCTATTATACCCTGACCGAAAACTTCACCATGACCGAGCGACCGGCCTATCGCGTCTCGGTGCGCGGCATCATTCCGGTTCGATTACAGCTCTATATCTGGGAAAATTGCTGGGATTCGGATTTCTATGGCCGCCAATTCCTGATCGCCTGCGATCCTCCGGCCGAAAGCGAAGAAATCACGCAGACCGCAAACCTGCTGGCCGGCGACACAGAGCTCCACAACCAGCTTCGCTACTGGATTTCAACCCTCCAGGTCCTGCAGACGATGGGGCGGGACCGGCGCAGCGAGGCCAGCGATATTCGCGAAGCGATTGCAGCAGACCGCGAGGCCGCCGCATGATCTTCTCACGCATCATCCACCATCTGAAAACCCAGAACTGGACGGCTGTGGCGATTGAATTCGTCATCGTGATCGCCGGTGTGGTGCTCGGTTTTCAGGTCACTGCGTGGAATGAGGAAAGGCAGGACCGAATTCAGGAAGGCGCCTATCTAGCGCGGCTTCATGCCGAGATCGTCGATGCGGAAGCCGGCCGTCTTGGACTTCTCGACAACGTGACCCGGCGTGTCGACCACGCCAGCGCTGTCGTCGAGGTGATCTATGATGGCCGCGATCCGGCGACCCTGCCCGACGGGGCCTGTACGAGCATCTCGCGGCTCGGGATTTTCTACCTTGAAGGTTATGCATTACCGACGCTAGACGAGCTGCTTGCTACGGGCAATCTCGGTATTATTGGCGACGATGCCCTTCGCCGGGCCCTGATTAGCTATCGCGGTTTCGCCGATACGGCGGCCGACCGGTTTTCCGATATCCGGGTCGACATGCCAAACCTTGTGCGGCCCTATCCTCATCTCTTCTCAACGGTCCCGGACCGGCAGAGCGGGCAGTTGCGCCGAGCGGCAACGGATTGTGATTACCTTGCCATGCGCGACGATGAAAGCTTTGGCGCCGACCTGCTTGATGTGGCCGCGCGCGCTGGCTTCTTCCGGATGACCGCGCTCGCCGAAGAAGACAGGCGGCTGGCAGCCATTCACGCGGCACTCGATTCGCTACTCGGTTCTCATGACGATGAGGCCCGTCATTCAGAAGCGGGGATGACGCCATGATCCTCTCACGCATCATCCATCACCTGCGCACCCAGAACTGGACCGCCATCGCGCTCGAATTCCTGATCGTCATTGCCGGTGTCGTGATCGGTTTCCAGGTCACCGCCTGGAATGAGGCGCGTCAGGACCGGCAGGAGGCCCAATTGCTGGTCGCGCACATCGCCACCGAGCTCGACCAGTCCCTGCAATTGATCGACGAGGAAATGCCCTTTGGCCGGGAAGCCGTCGCGGCGACGCGGGCCGCGCACGACATGCTGGTCGCCGGTCTGGTCGACGAGACGACCCGAGACGAATTCGAGCACAATTTCCGGCAAAACGGCTTGTCGGAAGTGCGCTTCCACCAGTCCGCGCTGGAAGTGTTCGTGAACTCCAGGGCGGCCAATAGCGTCACCTCGCCATCCTTGCGGCTGGCCATCGCCCGCTATTACGGCTTCGTTCTCCTCGAACGCGAAAAGGAAATACTCCTGCTCGACGATTTCACGGACCTGTACAGCGATCTGTTCAACCAGATCGACGTCGATGGCGATTATTACGAGACGTCGCATCTGCGCGGAGACATCACCGCCCTGAACCATGACCCGGCGCTGGCGCGAACCCTGCTGCAGATCCATTTTCGTCAGCAACTCCAGCTGGGCAGGCTCGAACTTGTCCGTGCGACGATCATCGATTTGCGCGAATTGATCCAGGCGGAACAAGGGGGCGCTCCTGACCTGGGCCCGCCCACACCGGCAGGTGAGGGCGAGCCTGGCGCGGAACAAGGCTAGGCCTCCCGCAGTTACCAGGCCCGCAGCGCCTGCGCCGGGCCGGCATTGATCTGCCAGTCGAGATCACTCACCACATCGGGGATCGGACCGTAGGCCGCAAGGAAAGCGGCATGGGCGGCCTCGTTCTGCGCAAAGGCTGTCTGCGCCTTCGCGGCGGCCGGGTCGAGCCCTTCGGCGGTGGCCCAGCGTGTCACCTCTCCGCCCGCATCACTCAGCTCGCGAAACTGCATGTTGAGCAAGGCTAGGCACAGCGCCGGATTGTCCGGCCGGGCATCGCCATATTCGTCAAACAGGGTGATGCGCAAGTCCGGCCTCTGCGGCGCCGAGACGATGAGCACGACAGCGTCAATTCCGCCCAGGTCCGAATCGGCCGGGCCGACCGCGATCTCAAGTCCATGTTCAGCAAGGAAAGCCCTGAGCCTGCGCACTGCCTCAGGCGGCGCCATCAGACCAGGCCCGTCAATTGCGGCCCGTCGCCGGGCTGGGTCAGCCAATCGCCATCGGTACGGACATTGCCGACCGCCTTGTTGGCCGCATGAATCCACAGCGTCTCGGCAGGCGGCCCCTTGAGGATGAGATCGATATCGGCGGTGTGCGGCTCCAGCCAGGGCTGGCAATCCTCCGGTCGCAACATCACCGGCATGCGGTGGTGCAGCCGCTTCATGGCGTCATTGGCCGGGATGGTCAGAATGGTGAAGCTTTCAATGGTCGCGCCCCCGATCTCGGCCCGGTCCCACAGCCCGGCCATGCCGAACCAGTCACAATCCTTGAGCCCGATAAACCAGGGCTGCTTCGCCCCCTTCTCACCGGTCCATTCGTAAAACCCGACTGCCGGCACGATGCAGTGATGGCGGCGGAAGGCGTGGCGGAAGCTGGGCAGGTCGGCGGCGGTTTCGGCCTTGGCATTGAAGGTGGAGTATTTCATCTCGCTCAGCGGCTTGTGCCAGAAATGCGGCACCAGCCCCCAGCGCGCCATCGCCATCTCATTGGCGTGTTCCTCGTCGGTGCGCTGCCGGATGATCGGTGCAAGCTGGGTTGGAGCGACATTCCAGCGCGGCTCAAGATTGGTCGCCGCCTGCTGGAGCTTGAACGTCTCCTGCAGGATCCACCATTGCAGCTTGCCGATGG
>NZ_CAXBGE010000011.1:0-134536 GCF_963975345.1 uncultured Maricaulis sp.
CCGCGAAGGCGGCCGCACCGTTGGTGCCGGCGTCGTCTCGAAAATCGTCGAGTAAATAGCATTCATTGGTTGGGGCGGCGCCATCGTGCGCCGCTCCGGCTTCGCTCTTTTTGAAGTTTAAGAAACGGGATCGGGTTGATGGAACGTCAAAACATCCGCATTCGCCTCAAGGCCTTCGATCATCGGGTTCTGGATAGCTCCACCCGTGAGATCGTCTCGACGGCAAAGCGCACTGGCGCGAACGTGCGCGGACCGATTCCGCTGCCGACGCGCATCGAGAAATTTACCGTGCTGCGTTCGCCGCACATCGACAAGAAGTCGCGCGAGCAGTTCGAGATCCGGACTCACAAGCGCCTTCTCGACATTGTTGACCCCACGCCGCAAACGGTGGACGCGCTGATGAAGCTCGACCTGTCCGCCGGCGTGGACGTCGAGATCAAGCTGGGAGCCTAGGACCATGCGCCAGGAAGATCGTAGAACCGGCGTGGTTGCCCGCAAGCTCGGCATGACGCGCGTCTTTGCTGAAGACGGCTCGCATGTGCCTTGCACCGTGCTCCATCTGGAAGGTTGCCAGGTTGTGGCCCACAAAACCGTCGATACCGACGGTTATCTGGCGCTGCAGCTCGGTTCCGGCACGGCGAAAGCCAAGCGCACGCCAAAGGCGATGCGCGGGCATTTCGCGAAAGCCAAAGTTGCTCCCAAGCGCAAGCTTGTGGAATTCCGGGTTCCCGAAACCGGGGTGATCGAAGTCGGCGCTGAGCTGATGGCCGATCACTTCGTACCAGGTCAAAAAGTTGACGTGGCCGGCACCTCGATTGGTAAGGGTTTTGCAGGCGCGATGAAGCGTCACGGCTTTGGTGGTCTTCGGGCTTCCCACGGCGTGTCGGTTTCGCACCGTTCGCATGGCTCGACTGGTCAGTGTCAGGATCCTGGCAAGGTGTTCAAGGGCAAGAAAATGGCCGGCCATATGGGTGCCGTGCGTGTGACGACCCAGAATATTGAGGTTGTTCGCGTCGACATCGATCGCGGTCTGGTTCTTGTCAAAGGCGCAGTCCCCGGTTCCGCCGGTGGCTGGGTTGAGTTGCGGGATGCCATCAAGGGACACGGCGCTGCCGATCTGCCTCTTCCTGGCAAATTCCGTACACTCGACGAGCTCAACGCGCCGGCTGCGGATAACGCACCGGTTGCTGCGGCCGCCGTGGAAGCTGATGCACCGGCTGCGACAGCCGCTGCTGAAGGCGAAGAAGGAACGGAAGCATGAAGTTCGAGGTAAAGACCCTCGCGGCGAAAGATGCCGGTGCCATCGAGCTTGACGATGCCGTTTTCGGTATCGATGAAGTTCGCGCCGATCTTTTGCAGCGTGTCGTCAAGTGGCAGCTCGCCGCTCGGCAACAAGGAACGCACAAGACCAAGGGCCGTTCCGAAATCGCCCGCACCAAAAAGCGGTTCGGCAAGCAAAAGGGCGGCGGTACTGCACGTCACGGCGCTCGCTCGGCTCCGCAATTTGTCGGTGGCGGCAAGGCTCACGGACCGCAAGTCCGCAGCCATGCCCATGATCTGACCAAGAAGCTGCGCTCGCTGGCCCTGTGCCATGCGCTGTCGTCGAAGGCTGGTTCGCAATCGCTCATCATTCTTGATGATGCGGTGCTGAGCGCGCCGAAGACGAAGGATTTGCGTTTGTCTTTCGCCGGTCTCGGTCTGTCGAATGTGCTCATCATCGACGGTGAAGCCGTCAATGAGAATTTTGCTCTCGCGGCTCGCAACCTGCCGTGCGTCGATGTTCTGCCCGTCCAGGGTTTGAATGTTTATGACGTGCTGCGTCGCGATACGCTGGTTTTGACCAAGTCGGCCGTGGCGAAAATCCACGAACGCTTTAGCGCGAAGGAGGCTTGAATATGTCAGCTGCTGCGCGCCATTACGACACCATCCTGGGTCCAGTGATCACGGAAAAGTCCACCCTGCTGTCGGAAGACGGCAAGGTTGTCTTCTTCGTACCGCTGAGCGCCAACAAGAAGGAGATCGCCGAGGCGGTTGAAGAGCTCTTCAAGGTGAAAGTGACGGCCGTGAACACGATCAGGATTCACGGTAAAACAAAGCGCTTCCGCGGAATTAGCGGTCGTCGTAGTGACCAGAAAAAAGCGGTCGTGACCCTTGCTGAGGGCCACGCGATCGACGTGACGACGGGGCTCTAAGATGGCTTTGAAAACATTCAAACCAACGTCTCCGGGCCGTCGTGCCCTGGTGCTTGTGGATCGCTCCGCACTGCATAAGGGACGTCCGGAAAAATCCCTTGTTGAGGGCCTGTCGAAACACGGCGGCCGCAACAATATGGGTCGGATCACGGCGCGCCGTATCGGTGGCGGTGCCAAGCGTCTGTACCGTATTATCGACTTCAAACGTCGTAAATGGGACATGCCGGCCACGGTCGAGCGTCTGGAATACGATCCGAACCGGACCGCATTCATCGCGCTGATCCAGTACGAAGATGGCGAAAAAGCCTACATCCTGGCGCCACAGCGCCTGGCTGAAGGCGATGTCATTCTCGCGGCGGCCAAGGTCGATGTGAAGCCGGGCAATGCAATGCCGCTCAAATCGGTGCCGGTTGGCACGATCCTGCACAATGTCGAGTTGAAGCCTGAAAAGGGTGGTCAGGTCGCCCGTTCCGCTGGTGCCTATGTCCAGCTGGTCGGTCGCGATAATGGCTATGCCCAAATTCGTCTGGCTTCCGGCGAGCTTCGCATGGTCTCCGACAAGTGCATGGCAACGGTCGGTGCGGTTTCAAACCAGGATCACTCCAACATCAATCTCGGCAAGGCCGGTCGCAAGCGCCATATGGGCAAGCGTCCGTCGGTCCGCGGTGTTGTCATGAACCCGGTCGATCACCCACACGGCGGCGGCGAAGGCCGCACCTCTGGCGGTCGCCATCCGGTGACGCCATGGGGCAAGCCAACCAAGGGCGCGAAGACACGGAGCAACAAGTCTACGGACAAGTTCATCATCCGTTCGCGTCACGAACGCAAGAAGCGATAGGGAGCCGACGATGCCTCGTTCTGTCTGGAAAGGTCCGTTCGTCGACGGCTATCTGCTGAAAAAAGCGGAAAAGTCGCACGAAGCCGGACGCAAGCAAGCGATCAAGACCTGGTCGCGCCGTTCAACGATTATGCCGCAATTTGTGGGCCTGACTTTCCAGGTTCACAACGGCAACAAGTTCGTGCCTGTGCTCGTGTCGGAAGACATGGTCGGTCACAAGCTTGGTGAGTTTTCACCGACCCGGACCTATTACGGTCACGCGGCCGACAAAAAAGCGAAGCGGAGATAAGAGATGGGAAAGTCTACCAATCCCCGCCGCGTCGCTGATAATGAAGCACGGGCGAAATTGCGGACGATCCGCACGAGCGGCCAGAAGCTCAACCTCGTTGCTGCGATGATCCGCGGCAAGAAGGTCGAGCGCGCCCTCGCGGATCTTGAATTCTCGCGCAAGCGGATTTCACTTGAGGTCAAGAAGACCCTCGAGTCAGCGATCGCCAACGCCGAAAACAATCACGGCCTCGACATCGATTCTCTGATCGTTGCTGAAGCTTTCGTCGGCAAGAATCTGGTGATGAAGCGTTTCCGGGCCCGTGCCCGTGGGCGTGGCGCCAAGATCCTGAAACCGTTTTCCGAGCTCACAATCGTGGTTCGTGAAGTTGAGGAGGCCGCCTGATGGGTCAGAAAGTAAATCCGATCGGTCTGCGCCTCGGCATCAACCGTACATGGGATTCCCGCTGGTATGCGACAGCTGGCGAATACGCCAAGCTGCTGCATGAAGATCTCGCGATCCGCAAAGTGCTGAAAGAGCGCCTCAAGGCTGCCAGCATTTCCAAGATAGTGATCGAGCGTCCGCACAAGAAATGCCGCGTCACCGTTCATACGGCGCGTCCCGGTGTGGTGATCGGCAAGAAGGGCTCCGATATCGAAGTCCTGCGCCGTGAGCTTTCGAAAATGGTCGATGGCGAAGTGTTCTTGAACCTGGTTGAAGTTCGCAAGCCGGAAATTGATGCCACGCTGGTCGCGGAATCGATTGCGCAGCAGCTTGAGCGTCGCGTGGCGTTCCGCCGTGCGATGAAGCGCTCCCTGCAATCGGCGATGCGCATGGGTGCCAAGGGCTGCAAGGTCGTTGTTGGCGGCCGCCTCGGTGGTGCCGAAATCGCCCGGACCGAACAGTATAATGAAGGCTCCGTGCCGCTCCATACGCTGCGTGCGGATATCGATTATGGGACCGCCTCGGCCAAGACCGCGATGGGTATCATCGGGATCAAGGTCTGGATCAACAAGGGCGAGATCATGGAACACGACCCGATGGCCCAGGAGCGCCGGCTCCAGGAGTCGGGTGAGCAGCGCGCCCGTTCGGGCCGCCAGGCTGCGTAGGGAAATCGGGTCATGCTGCAACCGAAACGTACAAAATTCCGCAAAGCCCATAAGGGTCGGATCAAGGGTGTTGCCAAAGGCGGCTTCACGCTGAATTTCGGATCTTACGGTCTTAAGGCGCTTGAGCCTGAACGCGTAACTGCGCGTCAGATTGAAGCGACCCGCCGCGCCATCACCCGCCATATGAAGCGGGCAGGGCGCGTGTGGATCCGTATCTTCCCGGACGTGCCGGTTTCCAAGAAACCGACAGAAGTCCGGATGGGTAAAGGTAAGGGCACGCCAGAATTCTGGGCGTGTCGTGTGAAACCGGGCCGTATCATGTTCGAAATCGACGGTGTTCCGGACGATGTCGCACGTGAGGCTCTGTCGCTCGGCGCTGCAAAGCTGCCGATCAAGACGAAAATCGTCGCCCGGATGGGCGAGTAAGGGAGAGCGGAACGATGAAACCCGTTGACGTTCGCGCCATGACCGAAGATCAGCTGAAGGACAATATCCTGAAGCTGAAAAAGGAGCAGTTCAATCTGCGCTTCCAGGCGGCCACCGGCCAGCTGGAAAACACGGCTCGTGTGACCCAGGTTCGCCGCGACATCGCGCGTCTCCGGACCATTCAGAGCGAGCGCAAGTCGCAGCAAGAGCAAGGGAGTTAAGCGATGCCGAGGCGTATCCTGCAAGGCGTCGTGGTGAGCGATAAAGGTACCAAAACCGTTGTGGTTCGGGTGGAGCGGACATTCCTGCACCCCCTGCTTCGCAAGACGGTTCGCCGTACCAAGCGTTATCACGCGCATGATGAGCAATCCGCATTCAAGGTCGGGGACATGATCCAGATCCAGGAATGTGCACCCAAGTCGAAACTTAAACGGTGGGAGGTAGTTCCGGCTCAAGCCTAGGCTTGGACTGGATAACGCCATCTCATAAGGAGGATCTGCGATGATCCAGATGCAGACAAATCTGGACGTGGCCGACAATTCCGGCGCACGTCGCGTGCAATGCATCAAGGTGCTTGGCGGCGCGAAGCGTCGTTATGCCCACGTCGGCGACATTATTGTCGTCTCCATCAAGGAAGCCATTCCACGCGGTCGCGTGAAGAAGGGCGATGTTCGCAAAGCCGTCGTCGTTCGTGTCCGCAAGGACATCAAACGCAAGGACGGCAGCGTCATTCGTTTTGATTCGAATTCGGCTGTGTTGATCAACAATAATAACGAGCCGCTCGGCACGCGTATCTTCGGACCAGTTCCGCGCGAACTTCGCGCCAAGAACCACATGAAGATTATCTCGCTGGCTCCGGAGGTGCTGTAATGGCTGCAAAGATCAAGAAGGGCGACAAGGTCGTCATTCTCGCTGGCCGTGACAAGGGCAAGACCGGCGAAGTCATGAAAGTGATGCCTGCTGAAGATCGGATGATCGTTGCCGGCGTGAATGTGGTCAAACGCCACACGCGCGCAACGCAAGCCGATCCGGGCGGCATCAAGGAAAAAGAAGCCACGATCCACAAATCAAATGTGGCTCTGGCCGATCCGAAGACTGGTGAGCCGACCCGTGTCGGTTTCAAGACGCTTGATGACGGCCGCAAGGTCCGTTTCGCCAAGAGTTCGGGTGAGGTGATCGATGTCTGATTCTTACACACCACGTCTTCGTACGAAGTATCGCGAAGAGATCCGCGCCAAGCTGAAAGAAAAATTCGGCTATGCCAACGTCATGCAGATCCCGCGCCTCGATAAGGTCGTGATCAATATGGGTGTTGGTGAAGCGGCCCAGGATTCCAAGAAGATCAAGGGCGCGCTCGAAGACCTTCAGGCGATCTCCGGCCAAAAGCCGGTCCAGACCGTTGCGAAGAATTCGATCGCTGGCTTCAAGCTGCGCGAAGAACAGGTGATCGGGGCCAAAGTGACCCTGCGCCAGGATCGCATGTATGAGTTCCTCGACCGACTGATTACGATTGCCCTGCCACGCGTCCGCGACTTTCGCGGCCTTAATGGCAAGAGCTTCGACGGTCGTGGCAATTACGCGATGGGTTTGAAAGAACACATCGTTTTCCCTGAGATCGACTATGATAAGGTCGAGAAGATCCGGGGTATGGACATTGTGGTGTGCACCACCGCAAATTCGGATGAAGAAGCGAAGGCTTTGTTGGCCGAGTTCGATTTTCCGTTTTCGAACTAACGCAACAAGGGCGCAGGCCGATCGGGCCTTGCACGCAGGAGGAATTAAATGGCGAAAAAATCCGCAGTGGAGCGCAATCGCAAGCGCGAGCTCTTGGTCAAGCGTTACGCAACCAAGCGCGAGCAGCTCAAGTCGATTGCCCGTAATAAGGACCTGCCGGTTGAGGAGCGCTTTGCCGCTCAGCTCAAGCTGGCAAGCCTGCCGCGCAATTCCGCGGTATCGCGCGTGCGCAACCGTTGCCTGATCTCGGGCCGGCCGCGCGCTTTCTATCGCAAGTTCCGCATGTCGCGTATCGCGATGCGTGATCTGGCCAGCCAGGGCTTGGTGCCCGGCATGGTCAAGTCAAGCTGGTAAGGGAGAGCGAGCATGGTGAATGATCCTCTCGGCGATATGTTGACCCGTATCCGTAATGCGCTGATGCGCAATAAGCGGACCGTCAGCACGCCAGCCTCGGCCCTGCGCCGTCGCGTTCTCGAAGTCCTGAAGAGTGAAGGCTATATCCGCGACTTTGCGGAAGTCGATCATTCGACCGGCCAGAAGGAACTCGAAATCGAGCTGAAATATTACGAAGGTGACTCGGTGATCCAGCACATCAAGCGGATTTCCAAGCCAGGTCGCCGCGTTTATTCCGGCGTCAAAGATATTGCTCTCGTCCAGAACGGCCTCGGCATCGCTATCCTGTCCACCCCCAAGGGTGTGATGTCGGATACGAGTGCCCGTGAAGCCAATGTGGGCGGGGAAATTCTCTGCCACGTAAGCTAAGGGAGCGAACCTAATGTCACGTATCGGTAAACTCCCCGTCGCAATCCCGGCCGGCGTCACCACGACGCTGACCGAGAGTGGCCTGACCGTCAAAGGACCCAAGGGCGAATTGTCCATGGTGTTCGTTCCTGAGGTGACCGTCACCCAGGAAGAAGACGGCTTCAAGGTCACGCCACGCGATATGACGAAGCGCGCCCGCTCCATGTGGGGCTTGCAGCGCGCGCTGGTGGCCAATTTGGTCCAGGGCGTCACAGCGGGTTACGAGAAAAATCTCGAACTGGTCGGCGTCGGTTATCGCGCTGCCATGCAAGGCAATTCCGTGAAGCTGGCCCTCGGCCTGTCCCACGACGTTGTTTACGAGCCGCCTGCAGGTGTCAGGATTTCGTCTACGAAGCCCACCGAGATCAAGATCGAAGGTGCGGACAAGCAGAAAGTTGGCCAAGTGGCCGCCGAGATCCGTCGCTTTCGTCCGCCAGAGCCCTATAAGGGCAAGGGCATCAAATATGTTGGCGAATACATTCGCCGCAAAGAAGGCAAGAAGAAGTAGGGCGAGCGATGAAAAACCAACGCGAAAAATCTGTCCGGCGCGCCCAGCGCACACGGACCCGTCTGCGGAAATTCGCCAATGGACGCTTGCGTCTGTCCGTCTTCCGTTCTTCGAAGAATATCTACGCCCAAATCATCGACGACACGAGCGGCATCACTGTTGCCGCCGCGTGTTCGCTCGAGGATGCGGCCAAGAAGGAGCACCCGAAAGGGGGCGACGTCACGGCAGCCGGTATCGTGGGTAAGATGATCGCTGAGCGCGCCGTCAAGGCTGGCGTCAAAGAGGTCGTCTTCGATCGCGGCGGGAATATGTTTCACGGGCGCGTCAAAGCGCTTGCAGAGGCGGCCCGCGAGGGCGGCCTGAGCTTTTAAGGGAGCGGACGCATGGCTCATCCAAACGAGCAGCAGCGCGATCGTGGTGATCGGGGTCGCGGACGCGGTCGCGGTCGTGAACAAGAGCGTGAAGACGAATTCGTCGACAAGCTGGTTCACATCAATCGTGTTGCCAAGACTGTTAAAGGCGGCCGTAACTTCCAGTTCGCCGCGCTTGTCGTCGTCGGTGACAAGAAGGGCCGTGTCGGCTTCGGCCAGGGCAAGGCCCGCGAAGTTCCTGAAGCCATTCGCAAGGCCACTGATGAAGCCAAGAAGAGCTTGATCCGCGTGCCACTGCGTGAGGGCCGGACCCTGCATCATGATGGCAAGGGCCGTCACGGTGCTGGCAAGGTGGTTCTGCGCGCTGCGCCTCCAGGTACCGGCGTCATCGCCGGTGGCCCGATGCGCGCTGTGCTCGAAACCCTCGGGATTCACGACGTTGTGGCCAAATCGGTCGGCACGTCCAACCCGTACAACATGATCCGCGCCACGTTCGACGCGCTGAAATCGCAGGCGAGCCCACGCTCGGTTGCGGCCAAGCGCGGCCTGAAGGTTGGTGATGTGGTGAACCGTCGCGACGATGGCGCGTCCTCACCCGAAGCGATCGAAGCGTAAGGATCGCTGTCATGGCCAAGAAAACACTCAAAGTACGCCAGACACGGAGTCCTATCCGTCGTCCGGCAGATCAACGCGCAACTCTGGTCGGCCTCGGTCTCAACAAGATCGGCCGCGAGCGCGTCCTGGAAGATACACCGTCCGTCCGTGGCATGATCGCCAAGGTCAGCCATATGGTGGAAATCGTCGAAGAGTAGGTCCCTTGCGGGATACCGCTCTTTCGAATGGAGAATGACATGCGTCTCAATGAATTGCGCGACAATGACGGCTCGACCAAGAACCGTTTCCGGGTCGGCCGTGGTATCGGTTCCGGCAAGGGCAAGACCGGCGGCCGCGGCGTCAAAGGCCAGAAGTCACGCTCCGGCGTGGCGATCAAGGGCTTTGAGGGTGGCCAGATGCCACTCCACATGCGTCTGCCAAAGCGCGGCTTCAACAAGCCAAACCGCAAGGCTTGGGCCGAGATCAATCTCGGTCGGATCCAGAAGGCGATCGACGCCGGGCTGATCAATGCGAAAAAGCTGATTGATGGCAACGCCCTGATCGCTGCCGGGCTGGTGCGTCGTGAGCTTGATGGCATCCGCCTCCTTGCAAAGGGCGAGTTGAAGACCAAAGTTGAGATCACCGTTGCCGGCGCTTCCAAGCCAGCCATTGAGGCTGTCGAAAAAGCTGGCGGTAAAGTGAATCTGCCCGCGGCAGCGTCCGCGGAATAAGCGGTCAAGCGCCGGCCGCGAGGGGAATAACTTATGGCTTCAGCTGCCGAACAGCTTGCTGCGAACATGAATTTCAGTTCCTTCGCCAAGGCGAAGGAACTGCAGCAGCGCATCCTGTTTACGATCATCATTCTGATCGTCTACCGCCTCGGCACATTCGTGCCGATTCCAGGCATCGATCCGGTTCAATATGCCCGCGTGTTCGAACAGAACTCGCAGGGCATTTTGAGCATGTTCAATGTGCTCGGCGGTGGCGCCGTGGAACGGATGGCGATTTTTGCGCTGAACGTGATGCCCTACATCTCGGCATCGATCATTATGCAGCTGATGCAAGCGACCATCCCCAGCCTTGAAAAGCTGAAAAAGGAAGGTGGCGAGGCAGGCCGCAAGCAAATCAACCAGTATTCCCGTTATCTGACAGTCGTTTTGGCGACCGGGCAGGCCCTGGCGATTGCCATGGGCATGAATGCGGTCAATGCCGACGGCCTGAGCATGGCTCTTAACCCGGGACCTTTCTTTATCGTCTCGACGGTCATTACCCTGGTCGGCGGCACCATGCTGCTGCTGTGGCTGGGCGAGCAGATCACGTCGCGCGGCGTCGGCAATGGCGTTTCGCTGATCATCTTCGCCGGTATTATCGCGGCCGTTCCAGGCATGCTGGGCAGTGCCCTGAGCCTGAGCGCCAGTGGCGGCATGGGCATGGGCACCTTCTTCGGCGGCTTCGCCCTGATCATCATCGGCCTGCTGCTGATCGTTTTCATCGAGCGCTCGCAGCGCCGGCTTCTGGTCCAGTACCCCAAGCGCCAGCAAGGCAATCGCATGGTCGGTGGGGATTCGTCCTTTCTGCCGCTGAAGCTCAATACCGCCGGCGTGATTCCGCCGATCTTCGCCTCTTCGCTGCTGCTGCTGCCGGCGACTGCGGCCGGCTTCCAGTCGCAATCGGGCCCTGAGTGGTTGCAAACCGCTGTCGCCTATCTGGGCGCTGGCACACCACTCTTCCTGTCGCTCTATGCGGCCCTGATCATCTTCTTCTGCTTCTTTTACACCTCGGTGGTGTTTAATCCGGAAGAGACGGCTGACAATCTGCGTAAATACGGTGGCTTCCTGCCGGGAATCCGGCCAGGTCAGCGGACAACGGAATATCTCGATTACGTGCTTTCACGGCTGACGCTGATCGGCGCTCTCTATCTCACCCTGATCTGCCTGGTGCCGATGATGATGAGCACGAATGCGGGGCTGGGCGGCACGTCCATCCTGATTGTGGTTTCGGTCTCGATGGACACGATTTCCCAGATTCAGTCGCATCTGCTGGCGCACCAGTATGAAGGCTTGATCAAGAAATCGAAGTTGCGGGGCCGCAAGCGATGAATATTATCCTGTTCGGGCCTCCTGGCTGCGGCAAGGGCACACAGTCCAAGCGGTTGGTCACGGAGCGCGGCTGGGTACAGTTGTCGACTGGGGACATGCTGCGCGCCGCCAAGGCTGCCGGTACCGAACTGGGCAAGCGCGTTGCCGCGATCATGGATGCCGGCGATCTGGTGTCCGATGCGATCGTCATCGAGCTGATTGAGGAAAGACTGCCGGAGGCGGAAGCCGCCGGTGGCGCGATATTTGACGGTTTCCCGCGCACCGTCGCGCAGGCAGAGGCGCTCGATGCAGCGCTGGCCCGCCGCGACAGCGCTGTGGATTGCGTGGTTCGCCTTCAGGTGAACGATACCGAACTTGTGGCTCGCATGGAAAAACGTGCAGCCGAAGAAGGACGTGCAGACGATAATATTGAGGCGTTTAAAGTGCGTCTCAAAAACTACCAGGACCAAACGGCGCAACTTATTCCGTTTTATGCCGCTCAAGGCAAAATGCGGGAGGTGCCAGGAATGGGCTCTGTGGACGATGTAGCTGCAGGAATAGCTGCTGCTTTGTCCTTGAACTGAAACAACCCTGTTGCAACCCCATTGACGGGGGGGCAACGCTGACTGTAGATAGCGCCCTTCGCGAAACGGGCGAGCTCATGTGGCGACCGCAAGGTTGTCCATTGGTTCGCTCGCGCACGGCGTTCAGATTTTGGGAGATGGATTGTGGCCCGTATTGCCGGCGTCAATATTCCGACGAATAAGCGCGTAGAAATCGCGCTGCGCTATATCCATGGCATTGGCCCGGCCAAGGCAAGGGAGATCTGCGAGCAGGTCTCACTGACGCCTGATCGCCGCGTCAATCAGCTGACGGATGCAGAAGTCCTTCAAATCCGCGAAGTGATCGATCGTGATCACCAAGTGGAAGGGGATCTGCGCCGTGAGGTTGCCGTGAATATCAAGCGCCTCATGGACCTGGGCAACTACCGTGGCTTGCGCCACCGTCGTGGCCTTCCGGTTCGTGGTCAACGCACTCACACCAATGCGCGTACGCGCAAGGGTCCCGCCAAGCCTATTGCTGGCAAGAAGAAGTAGGGCCTGATCATGGCTAAGGAACAAGGCCGCGTTAAGCGGCGCGAACGCAAAAACATCACATCGGGCGTTGCCCATGTGAGCGCGAGCTTCAACAACACCATGGTGACCATCACCGATGCGCAGGGCAATGCTATTGCTTGGTCATCGGCTGGTCACATGGGCTTCAAAGGGTCGCGTAAATCGACACCCTATGCAGCCCAGATGGCGGCTGAAGATGCTGGCAAGAAGGCCATGGAACACGGCATGAAGACCATCGAGGTGAAAGTCTCGGGTCCAGGGTCGGGTCGTGAGTCGGCATTGCGTGCCTTGCAGTCGGTGGGTTTCACCATCACGACCATCCAGGACGTCACGCCGATTCCACACAATGGCTGCCGTCCGCCGAAACGCCGCCGCGTCTGATACGCGTTTGTGCAATTCGGATATTGAACGTGCCGTCGGGATCTCCCGCGCGGCTGATGAAGGGGCAGTAAGAACGTGATCGAAAAAAACTGGCAAGAACTCATCCGCCCGATGAAGCCGGAAATCGAACCGGGTCATAACCCGGCTCGTCATGCCAAGATCATTGCGGAGCCGCTCGAGCGCGGCTTCGGCATGACGCTGGGCAATTCGCTGCGTCGTGTGCTGCTGTCTTCGCTTCAGGGCGCAGCGGTCACCAATGTGCATATCGATGGTGTGGTGCACGAGTTTTCGTCGATCGACGGTGTTCGTGAAGACGTCACCGATATCGTGCTGAACATCAAGCAAATCGCCTTGAACATGCATGGCGAAGGCCCCAAGCGCGTCGTATTGCGCAAGTCCGGCCCAGGCGTGGTGACAGCTGGCGATATTGAAGAGACGGCTGACATCGAGATCGTCAACAAGGACCTCGTCCTGTGTACGCTCGACGTTGGCGCTGAAATCCGCATGGAATTCACCGTCAATACCGGCAAGGGCTATGTCCCGTCTGATCGCAATCGTCCGGAAGATGCGCCGATTGGCCTGATCGGCGTCGATTCGCTGTTCAGCCCGGTCAAGCGTGTGTCCTACCGCGTCGAAAATACGCGCGAAGGCCAGGTGCTCGACTATGACAAGCTGATCCTTGAAGTCGAAACCGACGGCACCGTGTCGCCGGAAGATGCTGTCGCTTATTCGGCGCGCATCCTGCAGGACCAATTCCAGATCTTCATCAACTTTGAAGAAGCTGTCGAAGCGCGTCCGGCTGAA
Organism: uncultured Maricaulis sp.; assembly: GCF_963975345.1. Taxonomy (NCBI): domain Bacteria; kingdom Pseudomonadati; phylum Pseudomonadota; class Alphaproteobacteria; order Maricaulales; family Maricaulaceae; genus Maricaulis; species uncultured Maricaulis sp. The sequence goes on from NZ_CAXBGE010000011.1 coordinate 13,220, forward strand.
GATGACAAGCCAGAGCTCGACTTCAACCCGGCGCTGCTGCGCAAGGTTGATGAGCTTGAACTGTCGGTGCGTTCGGCGAACTGCCTGAAGAACGACAACATCGTCTACATCGGCGATTTGATCCAGAAATCGGAAGCGGAAATGCTCCGCACTCCGAATTTCGGACGCAAATCACTCAATGAGATCAAAGAAGTTCTCGCCCAGATGGGTCTGCATCTTGGCATGGAAGCGCCGAACTGGCCGCCGGAGAACATCGAAGATCTCGCCAAACGTTTCGAGGACCACGTTTAGGAGGCAGCCGAGAGGCTCCCGACTGGACCTGAGGAGATCAAGCCATGCGTCACGGCATCGCACATCGCAAGCTCAACCGCACGCACTCGCATCGCAAAGCCTTGTTCGCCAATATGGCGGCATCGTTGATCGAGCACGAGCAAATCATCACGACCCTTCCCAAGGCGAAGGAGCTGGCTCCGTTCATGGACAAGCTCATCTCCCTGGCCAAGCGTGGCGATATCCATGGCCGCCGTCAGGCGATGTCCAAGGTTCGCAACGAGGAACAGGTCAAGAAGCTGTTTGACACTCTCGGCGGCCGCTACACCGAGCGCAATGGTGGTTACACCCGCGTGCTCAAGGCCGGTTACCGTCATGGCGATAATGCGCCAATGGCTGTTATCGAGCTGGTCGATCGCGATACCGCTGCGAAGGGTGCTGTCGACCGCGCCCGTGCTGCAGTGTCCGGCGACATGACTGACGAGTAAGAATCCGGTCATCAAACGATCAGATCAAGGCGGTTAGCTCAGGCTGGCCGCCTTTTTCATGCCGGAAATCAGGGTTATATGAGCACCATGATCAAACATCTGCTTCTCGCCACCCTCCTGTTCGCCGCGCCCGTTGCCGCGCAGGAAACCGACCTCACTGCGAACCAGGACCGTATCGTCCCGGACAGCCGCGTCGAGATGCAACTCTCCTTCGCGCCGATCGTGCGCGATGTCGCGCCGGCCGTGGTGAATGTCTATTCCCGGCGCGTCGTCAACAATCAGAACCCTTTCGCCAATGATCCGGTCTTCTCGCGCCTGTTCCGTTCGCAGCCGCAGGAGCAAAACTCGCTCGGCTCCGGCGTGATCGTCGATCATTCCGGTGTCATCGTCACCAATAACCATGTCGTTGCTGGCGCCACTGAGTTGAGGGTTGTGCTCGCCGACCGGCGTGAGTTTGAAGCGACCGTCCTTTTGACCGATGAGGCAACCGATCTCGCCGTGTTGAAGATCGAAACCGATGAGCCCTTGGCGACCTTGCCGTTCAACATGACGGATGATCCGGAGGTCGGCGATCTCGTGCTGGCGATCGGCAATCCCTTCGGCGTCGGCCAGACCGTCACCAGCGGCATTGTTTCGGCTCTGGCGCGCACCGATGTCGGCCAGACCGATTTCGCCTCCTTCATTCAGACCGATGCGGCGATCAATCCGGGCAATTCCGGCGGTGCGCTGGTTGATATGCGCGGCCAGTTGATCGGTATCAATTCGATGATTTTTTCGCGCTCCGGCGGATCGAACGGGATCGGCTTCGCCATTCCTGTCGAACTGGTACGGCGCGTGGTCGATACCGCCCTGAGCGAAGGCGAGTTGATCCGGCCCTGGCTGGGCGCACGCCTGCAACCGGTGACCAGCGATATTGCGTCCACCTTCAATATGGACCGGCCGCGCGGTGCACTGATCAGCGAGATTTATCCTCACGCGGCGGCCGATACGGGTGGGTTGCAGCAGGGTGATGTTGTGCTGGCGGTCGATGGCCATGAGATCAGCAATGATGCCGGCGCCCGTTTCCGGCTGGCGATCCGCGCCGCCGGCGACGATGCCCGCTTTACAGTCCTGCGTTCGGGCCGGCAGATCGAGCTCAATGTCCCGGTGATTGCCGCGCCCGGCGCGACGACGCCCGAGCCGCTGCCGGTTGAGGGGCGCAATCCCTTGTCTGGTGTCAGCTTGGTACAGCTCTCGCCGGCCTTCAACGAGACGGTCGGGCTCGATCCCTTCCTCGACGGCGTTGTGGTGATGAATGTACAGCGACGTTCTATCGCGGCGCGCTATGGCTTCCGTCCGGGCGACCGGCTGGTCTCCTTGCAGGGCACCGCGATCAACACGCTCGATGATGCCGCGCACATTGCGGAGCGCTTTGATGGCGAACGCGACTGGCCGATTGTGCTGGACCGTCGTGGGCAACGCTATGAGCCCACTCTGCGGCTCTACTAGCCCGCGTCAGGCGTTTTAAGCGTCACCAGGCTCCACACATGGCCGAACGGGTCACGCAGCTTGCCGTGGCGGCCGTAGAATTCGTCGGTGCAGGGGCGCAGCACAGCGGCGCCTGCGGCAATCGCCCGGTCGAACCAGAGATCGGCATTCTCGACATACAGCATGATGGTGATGGTGGTGCGTCCGCCGAGCGTATCGGGCGCGACCGTGCCAACCTCGCCTTCGTACTCGGGATATTCATCGGCGAGGTTCAGAATTCCGCCATTAATCCGCAGCGTCGCATGGCCAATCTTGCCCTCATACTCATAGCGCTCAACCTCTTCGGCTTCGAAGGCGTGCTGGTAAAAGGCAATCGCTTCAGCGCCGCGGCGGACATTGATATAGGGCGCAATGGCGGTTTTGGTTGGGCTCATACCGTGTCTTCCTCTTGCAACCCGGTTGGGTGGCTCTAGCCTAGCGTAATGTCGAGTCTGTTTGAAGCTGCCGGTCTTGAGACCGAAGCGCCGCGTCCACTGGCGGACCGCTTGCGGCCGCGCGTGCTCGACGAGGTCGTTGGCCAGGATCATCTGCTCAAGGGCGATGGACCGATTGCCCGGATGCGCGCCCAGGGACGACTCGCCTCGCTGATCCTTTGGGGTCCGCCCGGCGTTGGCAAGACAACGATTGCGCGCCTGCTGGCTGAGGATAGCGGGCTGGAGTTCGAACCGCTCTCGGCGGTCTTCTCCGGGGTTGCCGATCTGAAGAAAGTCTTCGAACGCGCCCGTGCGCGCCGCGCCGCCGGTCGCGGCACACTCCTCTTCGTCGACGAGATCCATCGTTTCAATCGCGCCCAGCAGGATGGCTTCCTGCCGGTGGTGGAGGAGGGCGTCGTCACCCTCGTCGGGGCAACGACCGAGAATCCGTCCTTCGAGCTCAATGCGGCCCTGCTGTCGCGCTGCCAGGTGCTGGTGCTCAAACGGCTCGACGACGCGGCCCTCGATGATCTGATCGCTCGCGCCGAGGACGAGATGGGCACCAAACTGCCCCTCGATGCGGATGCGCGCCATGCCCTCGCGGCGATGGCCGATGGCGATGGGCGCTATCTGCTCAATCTGGCCGAGGAAGTCTTCACCTTCCAGCGCGACACGCCGATTGACCGGATTGAGCTCGGCCGTCTGCTCAACAAGCGCGCGCCGGTCTATGACAAATCGCGCGACGAGCATTTCAATCTGATCTCGGCCCTGCACAAATCCGTGCGTGGCTCTGATCCCGATGCGGCGCTGTATTGGCTGGCGCGCATGATCGAGGGCGGCGAAGACCCGCTCTATCTCGCACGCCGGATCGTGCGCATGGCGATTGAGGATATCGGCTTGGCCGACAGCGCCGCCATTCACTCTGCGCTCGCCGCCAAGGACACCTATCAATTCCTCGGCAGTCCTGAGGGCGATCTCGCTCTGGCCCAGGCCGTGGTGCATCTGGCCTGCTCGCCGAAGTCGAACGCGGTCTACACGGCCTGGAAGCGGGCCCAAAAATCAGCCAAGGAGACCGGCTCGCTGATGCCGCCCGCCCATATCCTCAATGCACCGACATCGATGATGAAGGATCAGGGCTATGGTGCCGGCTATCAATACGATCATGATGTTGAAGGTGGCGTGTCGGGCCAGGATTATTTCCCCGAGGGGATGCGCGAGCGCCCGGTCTTCTATGAGCCCAAGGATGCTGGCCGCGAGGCGGCCATTGCGGAACGCCTGCAGCGCTGGCGTACCCTGCGTCGTGGCAAGAGCCCGGCCAAGCCGTAACGATTGTATCTTGTCAATTTACCTCCGCCGGGATTAGCGTCTGCGAATTCGATTCCGGGGAGGGAATGAGAATGAAACTCTATAAAACACATCTGGTATTGGGACTTGTATGGCTGCTGGTCGGCATGACGCTGGGCCAGATCATGGGCCAGAGCGGTGATCACAGTCAGATGCCGACGCATGCCCACATCATGCTGCTGGGCGGCGTCCTGTCGTTGGCCTGGGGGCTGATCTATCGCGGTCTCGATATCGCTGGCGGCCTGCTGGGCTGGGTCCAGCTCCTGCTGCACAATCTCGGTGCGGTGACCATGTTGGTGATCATCTACATGCTGTTCGACGGAAATCCTGCGGCCGAGCCGCTTGAGCCGGTGATCGGCATGGGCGGCGGCGCCGTCATGCTTTCGGTTCTGTTGATGCTGTACCAGGTCATCAGGGCGAAGGACTAACTTCGCAAGCCTCACCCTGGGCGGCGATCAGCGCTGCCCAGGCGTCGGCCATCGGTCCTAGACCCAGTGCAATACGGCGGGCATCGAGATTGTCCGGTGCCCGCACCGGTGCCGGCTCGCGCTGCCCGTCAACGCAGACAGCGGCTGTGCCGTAGATCTGCGGCCTGCTCTGGCTGAGGGCGAGCGTGTCGGCCATTTCCGCAAACGCCTGAGGATCATAGCGACCCGCCAGTACGACCGGTTCGAGCGCCGCGACGATGCGGCCGCGACCGGCCTCGTCGCGTTCGGCCCACCGCAGGATATCGTTGGCCAGACGCGGCTGCGCCAGCTGGAAGGCGGCGAAGCGCTCTGGCTCGAGCTGGGCCAGCGCCCAATGCGTATCCGCGGTTTCGACCTCGGCAATCGTATCGCGAGTTTCGCGCAGAATCTCGCCGCTCGCACCTTCATCCAGATTGGGGCGGGTGATCACCGGCAGCAACAGCTCGGCCAGATAGCGCTCGCGCGCCTTGCGTGCCGCCAGCTCGGCAATCAGATCGCCCCAAGCGGCGTATTGGGCATCGAATTGCGCGATCAGCGTGGTGGCGTCGGTGGGCGGCGGCGCAGGGGTAGTCGACGCCTCGATAACCTCGTTGGGTTGGGACGCTGGTGCCTCGGTGGCTGCGTCTTGCACGGCGAGGGTCGACAGGGCGGCGATAGCAAGCAATGCGAGCATGATCATGGACCTTGGGCTGACAGCGTGGCCACAGTTTAGGCGGTCCGCACGCCCTGCCAAGTCCGCGATCACGATGGTCGGGAAATCCGGGGATATTTCTGCGTCCGGACAAAACAAAAGCGGGATCAGGTTAGAGCCTGGTCCCGCTTTTTGTCTGCATGGTCATCAGTGCCGGGACCGCGAGGTGCGGTCCCGTCGGGATGGGTGTTCTAGGCGACGGTGCCGCCGAGGGCGACTGCCATGGCGCCGAACGCGCCAGCGAGGAAGAGGACGTTGATGACGGCATTGATGGTGGTGGAGAGGCGGTTCATGATAAAATTCCATTTGTTCTTGGTGAGCCGGGCCCTCCCGGTTCACGCCTTGGTAAATAAGGGGTTAGCCATGTTTCACAACCTCCATTACACCAAGTCAGCTATGCAGAACTGCATACATGTGGATTTATAGTATGAATTTTTGGAAAGGTTGGGTGTGGTCCATGGCTTTCTTGCGGTTTGCGTCGAGATGAATGGCGCGGCGGCGACCGTGCCGGCTTGAGGGGGCCCGCAGGCCGGGTAGGGCAATCCCGTTGCGATCCCGCAGGATCGGCCGGTTGGTGAAAACCTGACGCACCCTTGCCAATGTGGCCCGCACAGCCTATCGAGCCGCGATGCAAAACATTCTTCTCATCGGCACCGGCGGGGCGCTGGGTGCCATCTCCCGGCACCTGATCGGACGTGCGGCGCTGAAATGGCTGGGGCCGGATCAGCCCTGGGGCACATTTGCGGTCAATATCGCTGGTGGTCTGATGATGGGCCTGCTGATCGGCTGGCTGGTGGCGACCGATCGCGGTGATCACCATTTGATACGTACATTCGGCGCGGTCGGCTTTCTCGGCGGCTTCACCACATTCTCGGCCTACTCCCTCGATATCGCCCTGATGATCGAACGCAAGGCGTGGCTCAATGCCTTTGCCTATGCGGCGGGCTCGGTAATTCTGGCGCTGGCGGCGCTGATGATTGGCATGATGATCATGCGGAAAGTTTATCCATGAGTGGCGTTCAATTACTGACGGTCGACCAGGGCGAGGATGGCTCGCGGCTGGATCGCTGGTTCAAGCGCCGCTTTCCGCATGTCGGCCAAGGCCTGATCCAGAAGCTGTGTCGCAAGGGTGATATTCGCGTCGATGGCCGCCGCGCCAAGACCGATCTGCGCGTCGAGATGGGGATGGAAATCCGCGTCCCGCCTCTGCCCGAGCCCGGTGAGGTCGAGAAGATCGATGTCCTCACCCCGGAAGAGATTCATTATGTGCGCGGCCTGGTCATCTATGAGGATGACGAGCTGATCGCCTTCAACAAGCCCTCCGGCCTCGCCGTGCAGGGCGGTTCGAAAACCACCAAGCATCTCGATCGCCTGCTCGACGCTTTCGGTGAGGGCATGACGCGGCCGCGTCTGGTGCACCGGCTCGACAAGGACACCTCCGGCGTTCTCGTTGTCGGCCGCACCCCCAAGGCAACCGCCCGACTGGCCAAGGCTTTCCAGCAACACCGCACCAAGAAGACCTATTGGGCGATTGCGATTGGCGTTCCCAAGCCACGCATGGGCGAGATCAAGGGCTTCCTCAAGAAGGCCGCCGGCGCGGGCGGCGATCCAGACCGTGAATTGATGGTCGGCGCCTCGCACGGCGATCCGGGCTCCCACCACGCCCTCACGCGCTACACGGTGATCGCCGATGCCGGCCAGAAAGCCAGCTGGGTTGCTCTGCGTCCGGTGACGGGTCGGACGCACCAGCTTCGCGTCCACCTCGCCGCCATGGGCACTGCCATTCTCGGCGACCGCAAATACACCTGCGACCGTCCGGCCCCGGAAGATCTCGGCCAGCGGCTATGTCTGCACGCGCGCCGGCTGGAGATCCCGCGCGATAATGGCAATCCGCTGGTGATCGAGGCCGACCTGCCCAAGCCGCTGGCCAAAGTCTTCGACACGCTCGGCTTCAACCCGCGCGAGATTGACGAGGCCGAGATCGAGGACCAGCTGGCCTGATGTCAGCCTTGAAACTCGCCATCTGGGATATTGACGGCACACTCGTCGATAGCCGCGTTGTGATCCAGCAAGCCATGGAGCGCGCCTTCAAGCGTGCCGGGCTGGGCGAGATCGCCTATGAGCGCACCCGCACGATTGTCGGGCTGGAGCTGACCGAGGCGGTAACCCGTCTGGCCCCGGCTGACTATCCGGCCGAGCGAATGCCGCAGCTGGCGGAGTTTTACAAACAGGCCTTTGTCCAGATGCGCGGTGAGCCGGGCTTTTCCGAACCGCTCTATGAGGGCGCCCGCGAGACGCTGGAGAAGCTGCGCGATGAGGGTTGGCTGCTTGGCGTGGCCACCGGCAAGCCACGGCGCGGCCTCGATGCCGTGTTTGAGCATCACGGTCTGCACCGCTATTTCGACACTTTCCAGACCGTCGATCACGGCCCCGGCAAGCCGCATCCACGAATGGTGCTCGACGCCATCAGGGAGACCGGCACCGAAGCCGCTCATGTAGTGATGATCGGCGATACCGGTTTCGACATGGCGATGGGCCGCAATGCCGGTGTCCATACGCTTGGCGTGAGCTGGGGCTTTCACACCGCCGACGAGATTACCGAAGGCGGCGCCCACGAAGTACACCATGATTTCGAGACATTGGGCCAGGCGCTCGACGCCTTTGCCGCCCGCAGCCCCGAGAGTGCCTTATGAGCGAGTATGAGACCAAGCCGGGTGTGCGCATGCCCAAGCCGGAAGATAATCGGCCCAAGCGCTTTTACACCGCTGTTAGCGTCGCCGAGGGTGAGGGTGGTTGGTTGGTTCAGCTCGATGGCCGTTCGGTCAAGACGCCGGCCAAAAAGCTATTGCAGGTACCAACTCGCGCCTTGGCCGAATTGCTGGCCGCCGAGTGGGATGCCCAGGGCGAGCGGATCGATGCGCCGGCCATGCCGGCCAACCGGCTATGTTTTGTCGCGATTGATCTGATGGGTGACGCCCACGGCGCTACCGTCGCCGAAGTGACGCGCTATGCCTCCACCGATCAACTCTGCTTTCGTGCCCCGGATCCGTCCGATCTCGTCGCAGCGCAGGCGGCGGCTTGGGATCCGATGCTGGACTGGGCCAAGCGTGATCTCGGCGTTGAGCTGCGCTCGGGCACCGGCGTGCTGCCAATTGATCAGGATGCAGCGGCGCTACAGACTGTCCATGCCCGCGCTGCGACGCTCGATGTCTGGCGTCTGACGGCGCTGGCACATGCGACGGCGGTGTGCAGTTCCGCCGTGCTCGGCTTTGCCCTGCTTGAGGGGAAACGGGGCGGCGAAGAAGTATTTGCGCTCTCGGTGATCGATGAAGCTTATCAGGCCGCCCATTGGGGCCAGGACGAGGAAGCGACCCAACGGCTCGACCTGCTCAAGACCGAACTGATCGCCGCCGAGCGCCTGCTGCGCGCATTGGACGCGTCGTGATAGCTTGAAGGCGGCGGGCGGCACGCTAATGTGTCGCCAGGGCACAAGTGGAAGATATCAACATGGCTGAGATGAGCACGACACCTGGCGGCAAGACCGGTCCGGGCGGTATTCTGGACTTTGCCGCCTTGCGCGCGGCCGAGCTGCGCACCGAGCCCTATAATTATTTTGTCGCGCCGGGCACGCTGAGCGAGACCGAGGCGGGCGAAATCCGCCGCGATTACCCGCCAATCAACAAGCCGGGCTATCTGCCGCTGTCGAAGCTGGAGGCCCACGGCACGTTTGATCAGTTGATGCAGGACCTCAATTCGCCCGACCTGGCGCAATTGATGACCGACAAGTTCGGTGTCGATTTCACCGACAAGCCGCGCATGATCACCGTGCGCAAGATCTCCCAGCTTTCCGACGGTCCGATCCATAATGACTCGAAGTCGAAAATCCTGACCATGCTGACCTATCTCAATGCGGAATGGGACGGCACCGGGGCCGGGTGTATCCGCGTGCTCAACGGGCCGACCGATTTTGACGATTTCACCGAGGAAGTGCCGCCCCTGGCTGGCTATGTCTTCGCCTTCCTGCGCGCGGACAATTCCTGGCACGGCCATCTGCCGTTCGAGGGCGAGCGCTATGTCGTGCAGACGACGTTCCTGACCTCGCAGGAAGAGCTCGACCGCAAGGAAAACCGCGGTGGACTGCAATATTTCCTCAAAAAGCTGAACCCGTTTCAATAGGTCCGCCCGGAGCAGGGCCTGCGGAGGTGTGGCATGGTACTGATGCTGGTAGCGCATGATCCGGGCTGGGCTGCGCGGTATCAGGATGAGGCGGGCCATATCCAGTCCGCGCTCGGAGTGAATGCCGTGGCGCTGCACCATATCGGCAGCACGGCCATTCCCAACATCCTGGCCAAGCCGGTGATCGACATGCTGGCCGGGGTGACCCGGATTGAGGCGGTCGATGACTGTACCGATGCGATGGCCCGCGTGGGGTATGAGGCCAAGGGCGAATTTGGTCTGGCCGGGCGGCGATATTTTCGCAAGACGGATGGTCGCGGCCAACGTACGCATCACCTGCATGTTTACGACCATGAGAGCCCGGACTTCCAGCGGCATCTGGCATTTCGGGATTATCTGCGGGCCTTTCCCGAGCACGCCAGGCGGTACAGCGTTTTGAAGGCGGGGTTGTTGGCCGATCCCGATATCGGGCGTCAGGATTACCAGACCGCCAAGGGGCCGCTTGTCGCTGAACTCCAGCAGCAGGCCTTGGCCTGGGTCAAGGCCTGACAGGCAAAACCCGGTCATAGAAAGCGCTGATGATCAATTGGCCGTGATGGCCCGTAGCCAGCGCGGCGCGAATTCCAGCCGTCCGTCATCGAGCCGTTTCCACACCAGAAATCCGGCGGTGATGACGGCCAGTTCGCCGAGCTCCTGGAAGACATGGTGGCAGAGCAGCACGGCGCTCAGCACCAACAACGCTTTCAGGGCGAGAAAACCCGGGGCCCGCTCGGCCGGCTGCAGGATCAGCCGCAGGTTGGCGGCGATCAGTAGCAGGACCAGACCGGCGGCGAAATAGATCGCCTCCATCACACCGGGCTGGATATAATTGTGCAGATTGATCTCAGACTGCAGATTGGTCTGGGCAATCGCCTCGGGCACGGCGAGGCCGAACCAATGCTGGCCCCAGCTGACTTCCTCCCCAAACCCCGCCACCAGCACAAGGCTGAGCGCAACCATCATGACGGGGCCGAAATGTCCGGCGCGTGGTTTACCCGCCATCAAACGGCCCAGGAAAAGCACGGCCGGGAAAATCATCACGGTGACGGTCAGGTTCTCGACCAAACCACCATCGCCGACTTCAGGCCGGAAAACGCCGGCCAGGGGCGTGAATGTGTGGACGACATTGAGGATAGCCAGGGCAGTCAAGCTGATCGCAACAACGCTGTCATAGCGCCACAGGCTCGATACCAGTCCGCCAAATCCAGCGGTTCGTGTCTGTGAAACCAGACCGCGCGCCAGGATAAGGGCGCCGATCAGCGCCATGACCAGAAGACCGGCGGCTTGCAGTGGCGATCCGATATCGCCGTCCGGGGACAAATAATCCATCTCGCGTCTCCGTCAGTTTGATGCCTTAAATGCCATAGGCGGCAGCGAGGGTGTCGAGGCGGTGCAGGGCTTTGCCGGGCCAGCGCGCCATGCGGCCGATCGGCAGGCTGCGGGCGAATGTGTCAATGCCTGTACTGGCCGACATCAGACAGGCTGCCATCGATGGTCGCACGATGCGTCCATTGGCAACGTCGAATGAGGCATTGGCCAGCTTGCGTTTGAAGTCGACATCGCCGGGTCCGAGATGAATCGTGTCGATGCCGGCAGCCGCCATCTCACGCGCCATTTCGAGGAAGAGCAGCAGGCCGGGGCCAAAATGTGCGTATTGCGGCCAGAAGACCGGAAACCAGTAGTGCAGGACCGATTCGGACCGCATGCCGAAATGGGCCGCGGCCAGCTGGCCATTGATTTCGAGCGTCGACAGGCAGCCGCGCAATTGCGGCGTCTGGTGCTCGAACAGATCCTGGATCAGATCGCGGGCCGATTTGGCGATGAAAACATCAAAGGCGTGAGTCCGCCGGTATTGCTCACGCTTGTTGGCGAAAGTTGCAGCCAGCGCTTCCGGGCGGCGATCATCGAGGCGATAGGTGATTTCCAGACCAGACTCACTGAGTTTTCGCTGGCGCGCCCGGATATTGCGCATCGCCTTGGCGTCGGCGAGGCGTCTGTTTTCGAGCCAGGCGTCGTAGCCTTGGCTCAGGTCAATCGCCCAAGATGGTTCAATTTGTGACGCTTCGGCGGCGAATGTGGCCTGACTGGCCAGCGCGCCCTCGAAGGAAAATACCGAAGCGCGACTGCTGCGGAGCGCGGCGGCGAGGTCGAGACTGTTATCATCGCTGACCAGCCCGTTATGGTCACCCAACGGGCCGCCCAGTGGCCGGGCAACACCCCAGTTCGACATTTGCATTGGCAGAAGCCCGACCGTGCGGCCCTTGCGTGTCAGCACAAGCGCTTGAGTGTCACGCCGCCGGTCGGCAATCAGATCAGCGAATTCGAGCGCGAAATAGGGCGAGGCCAGAGTCGGGTTTTCTGCGCGCATGCCGCGCCAGGCGGAACGCTGTGCCGTCGTCAGTCCCGCGAGCGGGACCATTTCTGTCGTGATGACGCTGGCTGCCATGACCGGCTTTCAATTGCGATAGTTGGGGAAAATGCAAGAATCGCACCGGTGCGGACGGGCCCGTCATTGATCCGGCAGCAGGTCGATTGATTGCCCTTGCGCTGCGACCTCTGCTATCGATCAGGATTGATTGATGCGGAAGGATTGGCGTCCATGAAGGATGTGCTCGAACAACTCATCGAAAAGCGGGCTGGCGCCCGTGCTGGTGGCGGTCCCCGGCGGGTCGAGAACCAGCATGCCAAGGGCAAGCTGAGCGCGCGCGAGCGGGTCGAATTGCTGCTCGATGACGGCTCGTTCGAAGAGTGGGACATGTTCGTCGAGCATCGCTGCGTTGATTTCGGCATGGCCGACAAGAAGATCCCCGGCGATGGCGTCGTCACCGGCCATGGCACGATCAATGGCCGCCTGATCTATGTTTTCTCCAAGGATTTCACGGTGTTCGGCGGCTCGCTCTCCGAGACCCACGCCCAGAAAATCGTCAAGATCCAAAAAGCCGCCCTGCAAAACGGCGCCCCGATCATCGGCATTTTCGATGCCGGCGGTGCGCGCATCCAGGAGGGGGTCGCCTCGCTCGCCGGCTATGCCGACATCTTCCTTCAGAACACGCTGGCCTCCGGCGTCGTGCCGCAAATCTCCATGATCATGGGGCCTTGCGCCGGCGGTGATGTTTATTCGCCGGCCATCACCGACTTCATCTTCATGGTGAAGGACACCTCCTACATGTATGTTACCGGGCCGGATGTGGTCAAAACGGTGACCAATGAAACCGTCACCCATGAAGAGCTCGGCGGCGCCTCGATCCATGCCAAGAAATCCGGTGTCGCCGATGGCGCCTTCGAAAATGATCTCGAAGCCCTGGTCCAGCTTCGCCGTCTGATCGATTTTCTGCCTCTGTCCAATCGCGACAAGCCGCCGCTGCGGCCGAGCTTCGACGATCCCGACCGGATCGATGCCAGTCTCGACACCCTGGTGCCGGCCAATCCCAACAAGCCCTATGACATCAAGGAATTGATTTCCAAGGTCGCCGATGAGGGTGATTTCTTCGAGATCGCGCCGGACTATGCCGCCAATATCGTCACCGGCTTTGGCCGTCTCGATGGCCAGCCGGTCGGCTTCGTCGCCAATCAGCCGATGCGCCTGGCCGGGGTGCTCGACAGCGACGCCTCGCGCAAGGCCGGCCGTTTCGTGCGCTTTTGCGATGCCTTCGGCATCCCGATCATCACCTTCGTCGACGTGCCCGGCTTCCTGCCCGGCACCAAGCAGGAATATGGCGGCCTGATCAAGCACGGCGCCAAACTCCTCTTCGCCTATGCCGAAGCCACGGTCCCCAAACTCACCGTCATCACCCGCAAGGCCTATGGCGGCGCCTATGATGTGATGAGCTCGAAACATCTGCGCGGCGACATCAATTACGCCTGGCCCACCGCCCAGATCGCCGTGATGGGCGCCAAGGGCGCCGCCGAAATCATCCACCGCGCTGATCTGGGCGACGCCGAAAAAATGGCCGGCCATGTCGAAGAATACGAAACCCGCTTCGCCAACCCGTTTATCGCTGCCGGCCGGGGATATATCGACGACGTGATCTCGCCGCACTCAACGCGCAAACGGTTGATCGCCGCGCTGCGGACGCTGAAGAACAAGCAGCTCGAGAACCCGTGGAAAAAGCACGATAATATTCCGCTTTAGGGGGTGTCGCAGCTCATCCTCGTCATCCTGACGCAAGTCAGGACCTCGACGCGACAGGTGCGGAGCCTGAAATATCGAGGTCCTGACTTGCGTCAGGATGACGAGAGACTTTTTACGGTGTGCGGTGGCTTGGCTCAACGCCACTCTGGCGCCCTCTCGGCAAGGGTTTTATGGATCGCTCCCCGGCTTGGCCGGGCAGGGCGCAACGCTCCCCCCTGGAACGTCATCAGAACGTCATCCCAGCGCAGGCTGGGATCCAGTCTCGTGAGGTGGTGACGTCTGGAGGCTTGCGCCCATTCTGCTGCAGGTCTGCGTGTGAATCTGGGTCCCAGTCTGCGCTGGGATGACGGTGATTATTGGCGTGACTACTTCTCCTGCCACCCACCTTCAACCCCCCAAACATCTGTCATCCCCGCCGGATGGCCCGACTTGATCGGGCCGCAGAGCGGGGACCCAGACGCTCCGGCTTCAGCGGGCTACTGTCGCGGCCCGGGGCCGGTGCGGAACGGGTGATACGGGGCTGGCGTTGCGCGGCTTGCGAAAACCTGTCGGGCGTCTGGGTCCCTGATCTGCGCCCCGCTTTTGCGGGGCATCCGTCAGGGATGACAACGTATTGTGGGTAAAGGGAGATGGGCGTCAGCCACCTCAATAATGATACCGCGCCTGCACCACCTGCACCCGCGTAGGCTCTCCGGTCACGCGGTAGATCAGCCGGTGCTGGCTATCGATGCGGCGTGACCACCAGCCGGCGAGTTCGCCGCGCAGGGGTTCTGGTTTGCCGAGGCCTTCGAAGGGCGTGCGCCGGGTCGCCTCGATCAGTTTGAGGGCGCGTTTGAGCAGTCTGGCGTCATGGGCGGCGAACCAGGTCAGGTCTTCGATGGCCTCAGGACGCAATTCGACATTCATCCCTGCGGCTCACCGAGCCAATTGGCGAAATCGCCCGGGGCTTCGGCCATGCCCCGCAATTGCTCCGGGGTGAGGGTGCGGGTCTGGCCGGATTCGGCTTCGGCGATGCTGGCGCGCAGACGTTTGGCATTGGCGGGGCTGGAGAGCAGGTAATTCGTCTCCTGGATCGCCTCCCATTCCGACAGCGCAATCATCACCACCGGCTCGCCGCCTTGGCGCGTGATGATGGCCGGCAGTTTGTCAGCGGTGACACGCTCCATCAGGGCCTTCAGGCTGGCGCGGGCCTGGGAGAAGGAGAGGATATTGGCGAGTTTGGTCATGTGGTAATTGTACAGAAATTTGTACAATGTTCAAGCGCTGCGCTCGAAAAAGGGGACAGGTATATTTAACGCGCCGCCATTCCGTTTCGCCAGTAATGCCACTACGGCGCGGGCGCGTTAAATATACCTGTCCCCTTTTTTGCGGGCTATTCCGCCCGAACCGCCTTCGCCAGCATCGCCCCATAACTCGGCGCACTCGATCCCTCATAGCCCTCAAAATAGCCGCGCTCGCTGAGCAGGCGGTTCAGCTTGGGCAGGTTGTAGGGCGGGATGGCGGCGAAGAGGTGGTGTTCGAGATGGAAATTGACGTAATTCGGAGCCACCAGGGCGCGTTCAATCCAGTTGGCGTGGGTGGTGTGGGTGTTGTTGCGCGGCTCGGTGTCGAGACGGTTGATGGCAACGCCGTGCTCGCCGATATGGCGCAGGCGCATCACGGCGGGGAAAATGGCGATACGTGCGGCCCACCACAGCCCGATCGCCCACAGGGCGCCGGCGGCGTAGAGGGCGATGATCATCACCAGCTGGAAGGCGAGGAAGGGAAGTTTTTCGGCCAGGACCGGAGCTTTCCACGATGCGACCAACTCGCGCAGGCCGGTCTGGCCGGTCAGGTCGCGGATGAATTTGCGGCGCAGGCTGGCGCGCGTGACCGGGTAGTCCTTGACCAGACCCTTGTCAGGATCCTTCTCGGTGCCGGCATATTTGTGGTGATCGAAATGATAGGCGCGATAGGCCAGGAAGGGCGCATCAATCGCGGCGCCGCCAATCCACTTGCCGACGAATTCATTGAGCGCGCGGCTGTGGAAGAGGGAGCGGTGGGCACAATCATGCATCACGATGGCGAAGGCGAGCTGGCGTCCGCCGAGCAGGGCGATGGCGATCAGCACGGTGACGGGATTGGTCCAGACGATGGCCAGCGCGTAGGCGGCGATGACCAGCGCGAAATCACCGCCCAGCATGAGGGCTCCCTGCCAGTCGGTCGCCCGCGACAGGGTGCGCAATTCCTCGCGCGACAGGCAGTCGGACAGGTTGGACGTCATGGCAATTCCTCCGCGTTCAGTATCGCGCAATCCGCTGCGCGCGGCTAGAGCGCTCGGCTTCGCCGCCGCGCGGTCAGCCCAGCCCCGATTGACGGGTGACAAGTTTTTGAATTGCGCCGACTATGCGCGATCTGGGTGGGGCGTGGCGAGCAAAGCGTGATGGCGTTGAAATTTGTCGATCGACGCGGCGTCTTGGCCGGATTCGCGGCCATGGCGCTGATGACGGGGGCCTCGCCGGCACAAAGGCGGTCCGGCAAGGCGATCGTGATCGGGGCTGGCGCGGCGGGACTGGTCTGCGCCCGCGACATGGCGCGCGCCGGGATGGACGTTGTTGTGCTTGAAGCCCAGACGCGCATTGGCGGCCGCCTCAAGACCAGCCGGCAATGGAGCGATTTGCCGGTCGAGCTGGGCGCGTCCTGGATCCATGGTGTCACCGGCAATACGGCGGCCAGCGCGGCGCGGAGTGCCGGGTTGGTGCTGCACCCGACTGACTATGACAATCGCGCCGTCTACCAGGCCGGCACCGGCCTGCTTGGCCGCCAGGCCCTGGCCCGGCTGGAAGTCGTTGAGCAAAGGCTGGAGCGTCATATGGAAAACGCTCCGGGCGAGTCGCTAACGCGTGCCTGCCGCAGCCGGCCGCGCGGAACCGTTGCCAATCGGATGGCGCGCCAGGTCAGTCTCGATGCCGCCAGCGCAAGCCAGCACCAGCGGGCCCAATTTGCGATCAATTCCATCGTCGAGCATGAATTTGGCGCCGATTTCGAACAGCTATCGCGCTGTTTCTGGACCGAGGGCGATGATTTGCGCGGCGGCGATGGGCTGGTCACCGGCGGGCTGGATTTGATGGCGCAACATCTCGCCTTGGGGCTGGATATCCGGCTCGGGCAGCGCGTTGAGCGCATCGAATATCGCGGCAGCGGCGTCGCTGTCACTACGGCAGCTGGTGTCGAGAGCGCCGATGTCGTGGTCGTGACTGTGCCGCTCGGTGTGTTGCAGGCCGGTCGCATCCGCTTCGAGCCGGGTCTGCCCTCGGCCAAGACGGCGGCGATCGCGGCGCTCGGCTCGGGTCTGCTCAATAAGTGCGTGTTGAAATATGATGCGGTCAGCTGGCCGCGAAATATCGAGATCTTCAACCGGCTGGCCGATGCGCGCGGTGAGTGGAGCGAATTCGTCAATCTGGCCGCTTATAGCCAGGGCCCGGCAATCATGGCCTTCAATGCCGGCACTTTCGCGCGCGAGCTGGAGGGTGCCAGCGACCGCACCACGGGCCGGCTGGCGAGCGAGGCGCTGCGCTCGATGTTCGGGTCCAGCTTTCCTGAACCGGTCGCCGTGCAGGTGACGCGCTGGGCTCGCGACGAGCAGGCGCTGGGCAGCTATTCTTTCCCGACCGAGCAGACCCGGGCCGATACGCGTATCCGTCTTCTTGACGCGGTCGATAACCGGGTCTTTTTCGCCGGCGAGGCGACCTCGACCAATGCGCCCGGCACGGTGCATGGCGCGATGCGCTCAGGCCGCGCGGCGGCGATTGCGGTGGTGGAACGCTAACGCGTTCTCCGAATCCGCCAGAACTTCAGACGGTCAAAGTTTCAGGAGGGACAACCGATTATGAAAGCCTATCTTATACTCGACCTTGCGGTTCACGATTTCGGCCGGTTTCGTGAATACATCGAGCGCGTGCCGGCATTTCTGGAGAAGCATGGCGCGCGCTATATCGTGCAGGGTGCCGAAGCGACACCCATGGAGGGTGATTGGCACCCGGAGCGCATAGTCGTGCTTGAATTCCCCGCGCGGGAGAGTGCGAAAGAATTTCTGAGTGATCCGGACTATCAGGAATTGCTCGAAATCCGGTTGCAAACCACTACGGTGAAGATGGTCCTGGTCGACGGTTGTTTCTAGGCCGGTTTGCGCTTGGGCCAGGCGCGCCCGCCGATCAGGCCAGCCAGAACAGCCCAGATCGGTAGTGTCGCCAACAGTCCGGCCTGGCCTTCAAACATCGCGGCCGTGGCGAACAGCACCACGATGATCGCTCCGTCTCGCACCCGGCGCCGTTCGAGCGGCTCGCTATTGGCATCGCAGACGCTGGTCACCGGCGGGCAGGTGAGGATGAAAACGAAGCTCAGCACGGTCAGGATCAACGCCGCCAGACTCCAGCCGGGATCGATGGTGCCGAGCGGCTGCACGATCAGTGCGCCCCAATCGCCGCCGCGCTGGACGACGGCGAACATCGAAAAACCGGTCGCGAAGGCGGCGAAGACGAGATTGAGGGTCCGTTTGCGATCATGCAGCAGGTCAACGGCCATCGCGAAGCCGGCGACCACGCCCATCGCCCAATAGCCATCCACGAAGACGGCCAAGCCAGCCAACACGGTAACAATAGCAAGATCAGTCAGCTTGGCCGCCTGTCCGACTGTGCGTACCACGACGCGCGTCGCCATCAGGGCCAGCGTCAGCACCCACAGGGCCGGGGCCCAGCCCAGCGCGATGGCGATAACGGTCAGCGCCATGGCGATGAAAGCGGCCTCATTGCGGTCCGGATCAACTTCGCGGCCCAGAGCCCAGACGAGAAAGGCGGCCAGTAATCCGCTCAACCCGGTCGAGGCGGCATCGGCCAAACCGGCATCGTGCAGGAAGACGGCGGCGCCGCCGAGGCCAAGGCCAATCAGCGGCAGCAGGATCAAGACCGCGCGATTGGTCGGGTATTGCGGTTCGAGCGGACGCATGATCGAGGACAGGCGATAAATCGGTTTGGTCATGGCTGGTTCCTCGAATCCCTTGCGCCGATCATGGCTCATATCGTGCGCAAGGAGTAGAACTGTGTTGTGATTTCACCAACATCCGCCTCTAGTGGCGGCAAGGGCGGCCCGCCGGGACGACCGGCTGCGAGGGGTAGACATGATCTGGGCACTGCTGGTCTCCTTTCTGATCTGCTCGGTCACTGTGATCACGCATATGGTCGGCCTGGTGTTGTTGATGGCCTTCATGCGCGCGCGCTCCGGCGGGATCAGGCCACACCAGAATGTGCTGCGCCAGACCGGTTTCATCATGCTGATCGTGTTCGGCCTGTTCGCGATCCATGCCGTCGAGATCTGGTCCTATTCGCTGCTCTACCTGGCGCTGGGCGAGTTTTCGACGCTGGAATCGGCGCTGTATTTCGCCACCAGCACCTTCACGACGCTGGGCTATGGCGATGTCTTGCTGTCGCAGCAATGGCGTCTGGTCGGGGCGATCGAGGGCTTTAACGGGTTTTTGCTGATCGGCTGGTCGACGGCTTTTCTGGTCACGGTGATCGGCAGATTGCGCGCGATCGAGTTCGATTGGCTTGATCATCATCGCGACGGTGACTGACCGCTTACACACCATGGCTTGCGGGCAGGGCGCGAGCCACGCTAAACCGGATCACCGACCGGGCGTCCGCCCGCTTTGCCTGGGGCTGCAATGTTCAAGAAAATCCTGATTGCCAATCGCGGTGAAATTGCCGTGCGGGTCATCAAGACCTGCCAGCGTCTGGGCATTGCCACCGTGGCTGTCTATTCAGAAGCCGATGCGGCGAGTCTGGCCGTAGAGATGGCCGATGAGGCCGTCTATATCGGACCGCCCGCGCCGGGCGAAAGCTATTTGCGGCTCGAGAAAATCCTCGATGCGGTCAAGCAGACCGGCGCCGATGCCGTGCATCCCGGCTTCGGCTTCCTGTCGGAGAATGCCGCTTTCCCGATCGCGCTCGAGAAGATCGGCGTCGCCTGGATCGGGCCCAATGTGCATGCGATCGAAGCGATGGGCGACAAGATCCGCTCCAAACAGCTCGCGGCCAAGGCCGGCGTTTCAACCATTCCCGGCGCCGATGGCGAGATCGCCGATGCCGATACGGCTGTCGCGGCGGCCAAGGCCATCGGTTATCCGGTGATGCTCAAGGCTTCGGCAGGCGGCGGCGGCAAGGGCATGCGCATTGCGCGCAATGAAGTCGAGACGCGCGAAGGCTTTGCCGCGGCACGCAATGAAGCCAAGACCGCCTTTGGCGATGATCGCATCCTGATCGAGAAATTCATCGAGGAACCGCGCCATATCGAGATCCAGGTGCTCGGCGACAAGCACGGCCATGTGATCCACCTCAATGAACGCGAATGTTCGATCCAGCGCCGTAACCAGAAAGTCCTCGAAGAGGCACCTTCGCCCTTCATCGACGCCAAGACCCGCGCCGCGATGGGCGAGCAGGCTGTCGCGCTCTCGGCGGCTGTCGATTATGACAGCGCTGGCACGGTGGAATTCATCGTCGACAAGGACCGCAAATTCTACTTCCTCGAAATGAATACGCGGCTGCAGGTCGAGCATCCGGTGACCGAGATGACCGTGCAGCTCGATCTGGTCGAGCAGATGATCCGCTCTGCCGCCGGCCTGCCGCTCGAACTGACCCAGCGCGACGTCAAGATCAAGGGCTGGGCCGTCGAGGCACGGCTTTACGCCGAAGATCCCTATCGCGGCTTTCTGCCCTCGATCGGGCGCCTGAAACGCTTTGTCGAGCCGAAAGCCGGCCCGCTCGGCGAGGGTGAATTGCGCATTGATGCCGGGGTGAGGGAAGGCGATGAAATCTCGCTCTTCTATGACCCGATGATCGCGAAGGTGATCGGCTATGGCAAAACCCGCGAGATCGCCATCGACACGCTGGCAGCGGCACTGGACCGGCTACATGTCGAAGGGCTGCAGTCGAATGCGCCCTTCCTGTCGGCGGTGCTCGATGAGGCCGATTTCCGCGCCGGACGGATCCATACCGGCTATATCGACCAGCATTTCCCCGACGGTTTCCATGGCACCGCGCCACGCGAAGACCAGCTGACCTGGATGGTCTGCGCCGCTGCTTTCGTACACGAGACCTTCGTGCGCCGAGCCGCCCAGATCGAAGGCCGGATCACGCCGCCGCCGGGGCCGGGACCGCGCGAATGGGTCGTGCTGATGGATGGCCGCCGCTTCCCGGTCGAGATTGAACTGGGCGAGCCGGGCGAAGCGCGGGTCTGGGCCCCGACACTGGCGGAAAAGCAATTTGAGTTGAAGACGAGCTGGCGTGCCGGCTCGCATCTGTTCGATGCCGAGATCAATGGCACAGC
The DNA here is from genome assembly GCF_963975345.1 of uncultured Maricaulis sp. Classification (NCBI taxonomy): domain Bacteria; kingdom Pseudomonadati; phylum Pseudomonadota; class Alphaproteobacteria; order Maricaulales; family Maricaulaceae; genus Maricaulis; species uncultured Maricaulis sp. The sequence continues at coordinate 34,126 of NZ_CAXBGE010000011.1, forward strand.
CTTCGGGCTGGAATTCTCCGACCGCACAGAAGGCTATCGCATGCGCCATCGTGGCTATGCGGCCGTGGCGCTGGTCTGTTCGGCGCGCTCGGCCGAGCTGCACACCCTGTTGCCGGAAAAGCCAAAGGCCGACACCTCCAAACTGGTCCTCAGCCCGATGCCGGGCCTGGTGGTCTCGATCGCGGTTGCGGCCGGCCAAGCGGTCAAGGGCGGCGAGATACTGCTCGTCGTCGAAGCGATGAAGATGGAAAACGTCATCCGGGCCGAACGCGACGGGGTGATCAAGTCCGTCAACGTTTCGCCAAGCGCCTCGGTGGCGGCCGACGAGTTGATGATCGAATTCGAATAGCGCGGCTGCGCCCGGCATATTTCGCCCAAAACTTGAATCCGGCTTCACAAGTTCGCGCATTAGGCTAGGCTTTCCCGCTTCAATCGGGGAGGACGCCATGAACGCTCAGGACTTTATTCTCGATCCCAAGGATGCAAAGCGCATCCTGATCGGCTCAAGCGGCAAGCTCGGCCCGATGGATTTCGCCCAAGGGCTTGCAGCCATCGTCGCGGCATCGCTCGTGCTCAGCCTGCTTTCGCTTTTCCCTGGGATGGGCATGCTGGTGGGCCTGCTCAACCTCGTCGTTGGACTGGCGCTGGCCTATGCGTGGGTCTGTATCTTTTCCAAGCGTTTTCACGATGCCGGCCAATCCGGCTGGATGACGGTCGCGGCCATCGTGGTCGCAATCCTGATCTCGACCGTCGTGGTCCTGATCCTGTCGCCCGTGTTCGGCGGCATGGATTATGGCAATATGGCCGGCACGCGCTCGATGGGGGCGGGACAGGTGTTCCGGAACATGATCGTCAGCGTGATCACCAACGGCGCGCTGGGCTATTACATGTTCAAGCTGAAACCGGTTCTGCTCTGAGCCTGGCGCGACCTATGGCGCATCTGACCGGTTGACCGCTGAGCGGATCGACGGATAGGTGCGGGCTTGTCTAGAGATGTCTGGCCCGTCGATGAATCCGCTTGTGCTCTTCCTGCCCGTCTATCGCGCTTCGGTGACGGCCTATCTGCTCGGCCTTGTCCTGTTGGCCACGCTGGATGCGATGCGGATGCAGTTTGGCCTCATCCTGATACCTTCGGGTATTGCCCTGATTGCGGTCTGGTTTGCCCGCATGCGCCGACCTGTGGCGTCGCCGGTCCAGCACACACTTTGAGGCTTTACGCCGCCGCGTCCGGAACTAGCACCGGCGGCGATGCCCGGCTCGCAGGGCCGAACACCTGGTTGAAGGCGAGGTGTAGCGCTGCGTCGAAATCATCCATCGAAGCGCGAACGCCCAGATCGGCCAGACTGGTGACGCCATAAAGCGGGTTGGAGATGCCGCACGGCGTGATGCCGCTGAAATGCGTGAGATCGGGTGCGACATTGAACGCAATGCCGTGGAAGGATATCCAGCGGCGCAAGCGCACACCGATCGCGGCGATCTTGTCTTCGCGGGCATCACCGCGCTCAACCCAGACGCCAACACGGCCTTCGCGTGTGCCGGCTGTGACACCGAACGCGGCGGCGCTCTCGATCAACCAGCGCTCCAGATTGCAGACAAATTTGCGGGCATCGCGGCCGCGCTTGGTCAGGTCGAGCATGACATAGGCCACGCGCTGGCCGGGCCCGTGATAGGTGTATTCGCCGCCGCGACCGGTGGTGTGGACCGGAAAGCGGTCGGGCATCAGCAGATCGCCAGACTTGGACGAAGTGCCGGCGGTGTAGAGCGGCGGGTGTTCGAGCAGCCAGACCAGCTCATTCGCTTCGCCGGCGAGAATGGCGGCAACGCGCGCCTCCATAACCGCGACAGCGTCGGCATAACCGACCGGTTTTTCTGACACGGCCCAATCGACGCGAGATGCTGTATTTTCCATGCGTCTTAACCCCGCTGAAACCGGTTCGGTCAAACATCATCATTCCCGCGAGAAATCGCAAGTCCAGGAGTGTGTATCCGTGAGCCAACTTGGCGCCGTTCAGATCGAGATTGCCGTCCTGCTGGGACGCTCGAAAATGCCGATCCAGCAATTTCTGCGGATGGGTCGCGGCGCTGTCATCCCGCTCGATAGCGGCGAAGACGACCAGGTTTGGATCCTCGCGAACAATCATCCCATCGCGCGCGGCGACGTCGTGCTGCAGGGCGATCGCATCTCGATCACCATTACCGGGGTCGCCGATGCCAATGAATTCTTCGCAGCTGCGTAAGCTGCCGCATTAGACACTTCACAAGAGGAGGGGATGTTGCTATCTCCGCGCCTCTTCCACGTGCGGTCGTGGCGGAATTGGTAGACGCGCAGCGTTGAGGTCGCTGTGGGGTAAAACCCGTGGAAGTTCGAGTCTTCTCGACCGCACCATTTTTCTCGATATTGCCTGCATAAATACGGCGCGGAGGGCTTGGCCTCTCTCGCCTTTGCGGCGCTTGCGTCCTAGTGTGCCGGTGAATCAATCAGCCAGCGCACGGAGGCCCCCCATGAGCGACACCGCTTTTGAAGACGACCTCTATCGCGAAAGCACCGCGCGGGCCGACACCGATCCTGAATTTGTTGCTGAACTTCGCCAGGCGATTTCCGATCTCGATGCGGATCTGATCCGGCGACTGCTGTCACCCTTGCATGCTGCCGACATTGCCGACGTGCTGGAGCAGCTCTCGGCTGGCCAGCAGGGTATCCTCGCCGAGCTGACGCCCGATATTTTCTCCGGTGATGTCCTCGCCGAGATGGACCCTGGCACACGCGAAGTGGTGATGGATTATCTCCATCCTTCGCATCTGGCCGCAGCGATTGCCGAACTCGACAGCGATGACGCCACCGAGGTGGTCGAAGAACTCAACGAAGTCCGGCGCGCCGCCGTGCTGGCGGAAATTTCTGACATTAATCGTGAGGCCGTCGAATCCAGCCTGGCCTTTGACGACGAGACCGCCGGCCGCCTGATGCAGCGCGAATTCGTTGCGGCTCCGGATTTCTGGACCATCGGCCACGCGATCGATCACATGCGCGAATCCGCTGATGATTTGCCCGACAAATTCCACGATCTGTTTGTCGTCGATACCGGCTTTCGCCCGGTCGGGGAAATTCCGGTCTGCCGGCTGCTCAGCGCCCAGCGCGATGTCCATCTGACCGACATCATGGAACCGCCGCGCATTCTGGTGGAGCCGGAAACCGACCAGGAAGAAGTCGCCTATCTGTTCCAGAAATATCACCTGGTCTCGGCACCTGTGGTCGACAGTGCCGGGCGTCTGACCGGTATGCTGACCCTGGAAGACATGGTCGACGTCATCCAGGACGAGAACAAGGAAGACATGCTGGCTCTGGCCGGCGTGAATGAGGCGGGCCTCGCCGACACCGTCCTGCGTTCGGTGCGCTCCCGTGCGCCTTGGCTGCTCGTGAATCTGTTTACGGCGATCCTCGCCTCCGGCGTGATTTCAATGTTTGAAGGCGCGCTGGAGCGGATCGTGGCACTTGCTGTGCTGATGCCGATCGTGGCCTCGATGGGCGGCAATGCCGGGACCCAGACCCTGGCGGTTGCCGTGCGGGCGATCGCCGAACGCGACCTGACGGCGGCCAATGCGATGCGTGTCGTTTGGCGGGAATTGGCGACGGGCACGATCAATGGCGTGATTTTCGCGCTGCTGATTTCGACGGTGACACTGCTCTGGTTCCGCGATTGGGAGCTTTCGGCGGTGATCGGCATCGCTATGATCGTCAACCTTTCCCTGGCAGGCCTGTCGGGCATTTTGATCCCGCTCGGCCTGGTGCGCGCCGGGGCCGACCCTGCGGTCGCCTCATCGGTATTTGTCACCACCGTGACCGATGTCGTAGGCTTCCTGGCGTTCCTGGGGCTGGCGACAATCGTCCTGTTGTGATGATATCAAGCCGGGTGCCGGGTGAAATATTGGTGGTGGAATGGTGCATCTGATCAAATTGATGTCTCTCGTCGTGCTGTTGTGGACGCCAGCGGCGGCCGCGCAGGGTCATTGGGAATCGGCGGCCCGGCTCGATGTCGCGCGCGCCGGTCTCGCCGTTACTGTGCTCGATGGCCGGCTCTATGCAGCGGGCGGCGCTGGTTTGACGGCGCCGCGCGCCGAATTCGAAGTCTTCGATCCGGAAATCGATCGCTGGATGCCCGAGACCTCGCTGCCGCGCGGGCTCGAGCGCTTTGGCATGGCGGCCATTAATGGCCGGATCTATGCCGCTGGCGGCTATGCGGCCGGCGAGCTGGGAGTCGAGCCCACCGCGCTGATGTGGTCATGGTCGACCGAGGGGCGCATCTGGCAGAGCGAAATTGCCATGCCCGGTCCGAAGGCCGATTTTGCGATGCTGGCCGTGGATGATCGCCTGTACGCAATTGGCGGCACGCGCGACGATAACAGCATTTATGTGTTCGACCCTGAGGGGTTGAGCTGGGAGACGCTCGAAATTCCCGACGATGTCACCCGTCGAGGCTCGGCTGTCGTGGGCCTGGATGGCCGCATCTATGTCATTGGTGGCTCCCTGCGCGGTGAATTGTCGGCGCAGGTCGATATTTATGATCTGGCGACTAATGCCTGGAGCCGCGGCCCTGATCTGCCTGGCGCCAGCACCGGGATCGCCGCCGTCGTACATAATTCACGCATCCATGTGCTCGGTGGTACTGGTGTTGAGGGCGAGCAGCGGCTGACTTTGCGCCGGCACGCCTCCTGGCAACCCGGCGAGACGGCTTGGCGCAGTGAAGCCGATCTTCCCACCCCTCGCACAGCTGCCGACGCGGCTGTTCTCAATGGCAGTATCTATCTGATTGGTGGCGGCAGTGGCGGCGGATTCTTTGCGCCCTTCACGGCGATGGATGCCACCGATGTCTTTTTCGACGAGGCCAGTTGAGCCGCCCGGCATCGGGCTTGCAGTTGCTGTGAGATGATGCAGTGACGGGTCTCGAAACAGAACACGATGAAACCGCAATTGAAATCTTCTCCGGCCGCCCGCGAACTGATCCAGCGGTTCGAGCCCTATCGCGAACTCGCTGCCCAAGGCAGTGATGGGCGTTGGCGCGTCGGCTTTGGTCATCGCGCCGCAGCCCGCGAAGGCGTGCGGGTATCGCGCGAGGATGCGGCGCTGCTGTTGATTTATGACGTCATGCAGGCCGAAGCCGTCATCGACGAGATGTTTTCCGAGCCGGTGCCGAAAATGCAGCGTGATGCGCTGACCTCCTTCGTGCATGATATCGGTGCGACCGCATTTCGCAGCTCCGACGTGGCCCGCTATCTGTTTGAATGTCGTATCGAAGCCGCCGCCGAAGCGCTGGCCGGCTATGGCGATGGCGCATCCGAACGCCGCGAGGCCGAGAGCGCCATGCTTTTGGCCGGGCGTGATGATGCGCTGGCTGCCTCGGCTGCGGCGCGCAAGCCGGCCATGGTCGATCTTGTGATCAAGGTTGAACATCCCGCTGATCCACCTGCGATGACCGAGCCAGCCCTTCGCTCGCGCGCGGCATTGCCGGAATCCCTGATGCCGCCGCCGGCTCCAAGCCGGCAGACCGCTGCCCGGCGCGAAGCCGAGAGCGAAATCGCCCGCATTCTGGCCACCGTTGGCGCGATGCCGCTCGAAACCGACACGCCCCATCCTGACACACTTGCTGCAGACCAGCCCGCCGAGCCTGAGCCTGAATTCCCGGTCCAATCTGCTGAAACGCCGTCGCAGCCGGTCGAAGCCGATCCGGTTGAGGACACTCCCGCTGCAGACTCTGGCGATCCGGTCGACGAGACCGTGGATAGTGCCGGGCCTGAAGGCGAAGTCGAGCCAGAGCCAACCCCTGTGTCAGACGACCCCGAGCGTGTGGCTCATGATGCCGCGCCGGCGGAGCCGGTCTCGGCCCAGGTCATTGCGCGCATGTCGCAGGAAATCGCGCATGTCCAAGCGGTTGTGCCCGGCGACGATGATGGTCCTGAACCGCAGGCTGATGACGCCAATGTTTTGCCCGATGGCGTCAGCCTGGGCTATGCCTTTACCGGCACGTGGCCAGCCGATCTTGAAACGTCGAGCGAAGCCGGGGCGGCCGCCGTCGAAGTGCCAGAGCCTGAACCGGAAGCAGAGCCAGCTCCCGAGACGCAGACCGTTTCAGATGCAGAGTCGGACAGCGCCTCGCCTGAGGATGTCCAAGCCGCAATAGCCGAAGTCGATTCAGCCGCAGCTTCCGCGCCGGACGCCGCCCCCGTGGATCTCGTTCCCGCCGCTGTCGCAGTGGTTGAACGGACACTGGCAGTTACCGGTGACCGGACCCCGCCGCCGCATCCCGCCGATGAACCGGCACCGAGTGAAGGTGCGATCGGCGATATCGCCGGCGAGGGCGCAACTTCGGATGCCGATCATGTCGCCCATATCGATGAACTTGCCGGCACGCCCGATGCCATGATGTCCGATGCCGAAGGCGAAGATCCGCTTTCGCCTCAGGATCTGGTCGGCAGCAGCGACCTGTTCGTCGACAGCAAACCGGTCGCGGTGCGCAAGGAAGAAGACGGTTGGGGCTTTGTCGTGACGCTAATTGCCGGTCTGGTTGTGATGGGGGCCGGTATTCTCGACATCTATGGCGATTGGCCGCGGGTCTGGGTCGAACGCGATCCGACCTGGGGCGTTTTGGCCGCCGTGGCCGGTGCTTTCCTGGTGATTACCGCCTCGTGGATGCTCGGCTCGATCCTATCGGCAAAGCGGCGGCAGAAACGCGGCAAGTAACCGGTTAGCGACCAGTTGGCGACCAGCAAGTGATCAGTAAGCGGGCACCGCCCTGCCTGAACGGCAGGCGTCGATCTTGACCGGCCCCGACGCCGTGCTATGTCGCTGGGCATGATCTCCAATCAATACCCATCCCTCGACTTCGACCTCGGCGAAACAGCGGATATGATCCGCGACAGCGTCCGCGCCTTCGCCGCCGATGAAATTGCGCCACGCGCTGCCGAAATCGATCGCTCTGACGTCTTTCCCGCTGATTTGTGGGAGAAAATGGGCGCGCTCGGTCTGCTCGGCATGACCGTGCCGGAAGACGATGGCGGCACCGGGCTGGGCTATCTCGAACATGTCGTGGCGATGGAAGAAATCAGCCGCGCATCGGCCTCGGTCGGGCTGAGCTATGGCGCCCATTCCAATCTTTGCGTCAACCAGTTGCGCCGCTGGGGCGACCCGGCCCAGAAGGCCCGCTACCTGCCCAAACTGATCTCCGGCCAGCATGTCGGCGCCCTGGCGATGTCAGAGCCTGGAGCGGGCTCCGACGTTGTATCCATGCGGCTGAAGGCGGAAAAACACGGCGACCATTATGTGCTCAACGGCACCAAGATGTGGATCACCAATGCACCGGCCGCCGATACGCTGGTCGTCTACGCCAAGACCGATATCAATGCCGGTTCACGCGGCATCTCCGCCTTTATCGTCGAGCGTAATTTCAAGGGCTTCTCCGTCGCCCAGAAACTCGACAAGCTGGGCATGCGCGGCTCGGAAACCGGTGAGTTGGTGTTCGAGGATTGCGAAATCCCGGCCGAGAATGTGATGGGACCGCTCAATGGCGGTGCCCGCATCCTGATGTCCGGGCTCGACTATGAACGCGCCGTATTGTCGGCCGGACCTATCGGCATCATGCAGGCCTGTATGGATGTCGTGATGCCCTATGTCCGCGAGCGCAAACAATTCGGAGAATCAATCGGTTCCTTCCAACTTGTCCAGGGCAAACTGGCCGACATGTATGTGCGTATGAATGCGTCGCGCTCCTATGTCTATGCCGTCGCGAAGGCCTGTGACCGCGGCCAGACCACGCGCAAGGATGCCGCCGGCGCTATCCTCTATGCTGCCGAAGCCGCAACCCAAATGGCGCTGGACGCGATCCAGCTCTTAGGCGGCAATGGCTATATCAATGAATACTCCACCGGCCGATTGTTGCGCGATGCCAAGCTCTACGAAATCGGTGCCGGCACCTCGGAAATTCGCCGCTGGCTGATTGGCCGCGAGTTGTTCGAAGAAAGCGCATAAGCGTAACGCTGGCCGGGTGAGAGCAGAGGCGCTAGGCTGACAGCACCGCTGTCCCTTGTGAGGTCTCCCATGCGCGTTCTGATGCTTGCCACCAGCCTTGCCATCGGCCTGTCTGCCTGCGGATACGCGCAGAAGACAGACGGTCCGGCACACGCCATGCCAATTCTGTCGCCCGCCAACACAATAGAGGCCTGTGTGGGCCAGTATCCCGACACTGCGACGCGCGAAGCGACGTGCATCGGGCAATATTCCAGCGCCTGCATGACGTTGCGCGCGGACGGCGAAACCAATTCGGGCATGATCCGTTGTACTGGCGAGGAATATGCGGCCTGGGACAGCCGGCTCAACACGGCCTATACCCGCTATATGCAACAGCTCGGCGCGCCCCGCGATGAGGGCCTGCGCGAGGCCCAGCGCGCCTGGATGGCGTTACGTGATGCTGACTGCGAATTTGAAGCCTCGGCCTTTGCGGGTGGCTCGATGCAGCCCCTGGTGACCGCAGCTTGCATGCGGGATTATGCTGCCCGGCGCACGATCCGCCTGCTCGGCTGGCTCGAAGAACCGCGCTAAACGATCAGCCTGTCTTGGCGGGTAAGCCCAGCCGCAGCCGAGTTGCATCGTCGATTCCCGCCAGCATGCCCTGAGCCGCATCAAATCCCGCTTCGAGCGATTCGTCGTATCGGTGCCAGTCGCGCAAATCGACATTCGTTTCCGGCAGAATTAGCAGGTCGGCGGCCTCGCGCCCGGTATCGCGATCATCGGCGACGCCAACAGTGGCCGCGCGCATCAGCAGCGAGGCAATCGGCGGCAGGGTTTTGAAGCCGTGCTGGCGGATCCAGCCCAAAAAGCTCGGCGGGTCGATGAAATCATCGGGGTCAAGGCCTTGGGCCCGGCTGACATCAATGCCGACTACCGAACCGCGATGGAAAGCGCGCATTTCACGTGCCGGAAAATTGGTGAAGACGGCGCCATCGACCAGGATTTGCCCGTCCCGCACTACCGGCGGCAACAGGCCGGGAATCGCGACGGTTGCGCGCAGGGCTTCGCGTACCAGACCGCTGCGATGGACAAACGCGCGCCCCGTCGCAAGGTTTGAGGACAGGCAAAAGAAGGGGCGCACCATGTCGGCGATCTCGGCGTCACCGAAATGCTCCTTGAGGCGGGCATCGACTTTGCGGCCCTTGGCTAGCGAGATCACCGGTAGATTCCAGTCATCGAGCGGATTGGAGTCTACGAAAGCTTTGCGGATGCGGTCTTCGAGCTCGTCATCACTCCAGTCCAGCCCGATCCCGGCGGCGATAATGCCACCCATTGACGAGCCGCCGACGAAGTCGAATTTCATGCCCGCTTCGCGCAACGCCCGGATCGCGCCGATATGCGCATAGGCACGGGCGCCGCCGCCGGATACGATCAAGCCGACGGATTGGCCGGTCAGCGTGCGCGCCAACCGGTCGGCATCGATTTGATTTCGGTCCTGGCGCCAGTGGAAGACCCGTGCCGCATCGGCGGCGCTGGCCCATTCCTGCGGTCGTGAGGCCGGGACGATGCCGCCGAAATGCAGCATCACAACATCGATCAGTTTCAGCTTGGCGGCCGGGGAGGGATCGTCGGGCAGGAGCGGCGTTGAGGGGCGCGCATCAGAACGCGCCATCAGCCAGATGCGATCAGCTCGCCCCATCGCGCGCCGGGCCCAGATCGGATCACCCAGCTTGGCGATCAACAGCACGATATCAAAGCCGGATTCGAATTCGTCGAGATGGCGCCCACTCCATTCGACGCAGCTCTCATCGCAAATCGCGCAAGTCTTTCCGAGCCGGCTGAGCGCCTCCTTCAATTCTGCGGCGCGATAGGCGAGGTCGATGGTGGGCGAACTGCTGATCAGAGCAAACACCCTCGGCTCGGCGCTGACATTGCGCTGGGTTCCGCGCAGCCGTGCCAGCATCATGCGCGCCAATTCACGCATCAAGCTGGCATGCTTGCGCGTCAGCTTGTCGAAACTGGCCTTGGGCAGGCGCACCAATTCGGTGTCGCGCAGGGCGTAGACGCTCGCGCTGTGAGGGCTTTCGTCAAGCAGGGACATCTCGCCAACCGGCTCGCCGGCACGGATATAGCCGATCAGATTGGGGCGGCCCAGTGCGCCGTCGCGAAAAGCCGCCAAGGCGCCAGAGCGGACCAGATAGAAGGCATCGGCCGGGTCGCCTTCGCGGAACAACATCTGCCCCGCCGGCAGGCAGAACCATTCGACCTCTGCCTCAACGGCATCGAGGGCCGATTTTTCGACCCGTTTCAGGAAGGGCAGGAAGGATAGATTGAGAGCCATGACGCGTCGTGCGAATTTTCAAGCCAACCGGTGGGTTGGCGCGATTGATGATTCGAACAAAACCACGGACTGGGAATAAGCGCAAAGTGCGATTTGGAAAAGTCGGTGCCGCGCGGTGATTAGAAACGGCGACGGATGACCAGATGGGCCACGGGATGGAAGGAGCGCGCCTGGGTTTCGCCAACAGCTTGCCGGTCCATCGTGTCGAGATCGTCGAGTAGGGTCATGGTTTCGCCGGTGTCCGGATCGAAAATCTGCTGCCGGTCGCGTCCCCGATCCTGGAAATAGGCACCGCCTTCGACAGTCAGGCTCCACTGGTCAATATTGCGCACAGTGATGCCGGCACCCAGATAGCTGGTGAGCTTCTCCAACCCGCTCTCGCGCAGGTCTTCCGATAATTCGGCGTGCGGGAAATTGGCCCAAACCGGACTGCCAGCCTGCTGATTCCAAGCAGGGGCCGCATCGCGGTACAAGGGACGCACCGCAGCGGCTGACAGGTAAAACTCATCGCCGAATGGGAAGAAATCAACTTGTCCAGACAGAGCCGTCACATTGGTTTCGAGAATCTGTGCGCTGGGTAGCACTCCGATTGCGGGAGCAGTCTCCTCGCTGGAAAAATGCCAGCGCAGCAGGGTGGTCTGGCCGGGCTCGCCATCGCGCGTCGTCCAGGATTGTGCATCCTGCAAAGCCTGCGCCGAAACGGCGGTCGAGGCCAGAATGGACATGGCGGCGGCCAGAGCAAAACGCGAACGCATGGACACCTCCCTGATGGTAATCCGGTGAACCGGAATTTCTATCCCCAAAGCCTGCGCTCGACCCCTGAATCAGAAGTTAATGCGCCGCTCCAGCCAGATCGAAACTGGCTTATGGTTGCTAGACTATGATGAAAACGGGCACAGTCCAAGACCAATCAAGGGTTGAACCACCAATTTTATATGCACGTCCGGCCCCTGCCAGACTGGCAAGGGCCGGACGTCGCTGTCCATTCGCTGGGGAGGGAGGGACAGCGTGTCCTGGTTGACTATTGCAGATAACTCAGCGGATCGACCCATTCGAGGTTCGGTGCCGAATCGACGAATTGGTCGAGCAGATATTTATGGCCGGCCCCGTAGATGACGAGCACCCGGTCGCCTGGCCTGCTGACGTGTGCGATATTGGCGAAGATGTGCAGGTTGCGACCCCACCACAGCTCCATCTGCTGTGCTCCGGCCGGATGGGCACTATCACCCATTTGCGCCAAGATCAGGTAAAGGTTGTGCTGGGCGATTTCCTCTGCGCTGTTGACGTCGATCAACCGGTCCAGCACTGACAGGCTGGCAGTGGCCGGATCGGCCGCCTGCGCCTGAATACGTCCGATGGCGGTGTCAAAATCGGCGAGGAGCGCGGTCTGGCCTGCGGCGGCGGCCGCTTGCAGCATGGCGTCAAAGTCCATGCCGTTCGAGTAATCCACCGCATACAGCCGATCATGTCCGAGCCGGGCCGCCAGCGCCATTCCAATTTGCTGGCGTTCATTGACGGTCAGACTGTGCTGGCCGGCGCGATATTGCGCATAGGTCTCGTTGAAGGCCGCTTCGTGTTCGGGCTCAAGCTCAACGAGAATCCGGGTCGGCGCAAAAGCCTCCAGCCGGTCAAGGACGGCGGCAATCTCTGCCTGCCGCGCCGCGCTGAGATGGTCTTCGACCGGCGAATTGACGTAATCGCTTCCGCCGCCAGTGAAATGATAGGTGCCCAGGATCATGATTTCAGGCGCGGCGCCCGACTCGGGCGTTGGCGGATCTTGCGCCCAAGCGGCGGAACTCATGGCGAGAGCCATCAGGATGATTGCGGTCTGGCGGAGCATTGTCAGCATCCCCTGTTTGTGATTGTCCAGAGATGTGATGCCCCAGGGACGTGATTTGGATGCACGGATGATTGCCTAGGGATGGTCAGGCGGGTTAAGCAGCGCCATTACACCGTGACAAGTCAGGGCTCCGCATGACCCAGTTGACGACAGCCATCGATACGGATTCGACCAGTTTCCAGGCAAATGCCGATGCGATGCAGGCACTGCTCGAACAGCTGCAGGCTAAAACCGCCGAAGCTGCGGTCGGTGGCTCCGAGCGCTCGCGCGACAAGCATACGGCACGCGGCAAGCTGTTGCCGCGGATGCGGGTTGAGCGCCTGCTCGACCCGGGTTCGGCCTTGCTTGAGATTGGCGCCCTGGCGGCCAATGGCATGTATGAGGGTAATGTTCATGGCGCCGGGATGATCGCTGGTATCGGCCGTGTTTCCGGTCGCGAAGTGATGATCGTCTGCAATGACCCGACCATCAAGGGCGGCGCCTATTACCCGATGACGGTGAAGAAGCATTTGCGCGCCCAGGAAATCGCGATGCAGAATCGTCTGCCTTGCGTCTATCTGGTCGATAGCGGCGGCGCCAATCTGCCGCACCAGGCCGATGTCTTCCCCGATCGCGAGCATTTTGGACGGATTTTCTACAATCAGGCCAATATGTCGGCGATGGGGATTCCCCAGATTGCCGTCGTGATGGGGTCGTGCACCGCGGGCGGTGCCTATGTGCCGGCGATGTCGGATGAGAGCATCATCGTGCGTGAGCAGGGCACGATCTTTCTCGCCGGTCCGCCCTTGGTCAAGGCGGCGACGGGCGAGGTAATCTCGGCCGAAGACCTGGGGGGGGCGGATGTGCATTGCCGCACCTCCGGCGTTGCCGACCACTATGCCGCCAATGACGAACACGCCTTGCATATCTGCCGGCGCATTATTGCCAATCTCAATTCGGTCAAGACCGTCGATCTCGACCTCGCCGAACCGTGCGAACCGGCGCTTGACCCGGCCGAACTCGACGGCGTCGTACCGGCCGATATCCGCGCGCCCTATGATGTGCGCGAAGTGATTGCCCGTCTGGTCGATGGCTCGGTGTTTGACGAGTTCAAGAAGCTCTATGGCGAGACGCTGGTGACCGGCTTTGCTCGGCTTTACGGCATGCCGGTCGGGATTATCGCCAATAATGGCATCCTGTTTTCGGAGAGCGCGCAAAAAGGCGCGCATTTCATCGAGCTCTGTGCCCAGCGCGGTATCCCGCTGGTGTTTCTGCAGAATATCACCGGTTTCATGGTCGGCTCGAAGGCCGAGCATGGCGGTATCGCCAAGGATGGCGCCAAGCTCGTAACGGCGGTGTCGACCTTCAAGGGTCCGAAATTCACCGTCATCATTGGCGGCTCCTATGGTGCCGGCAATTACGGAATGTGCGGCCGTGCCTTTGGGCCGCGTTTCCTCTTCATGTGGCCGAATGCCCGAATTTCAGTGATGGGCGGCGAACAGGCTGCCGCCGTGCTGGCGACGGTCAAGCGTGACAGCATGGAGCATCGCGGCGAGGATTGGCCGCTTGAGGATGAAGCGGCGTTCAAGGCACCGATTCGCGAAAGCTATGAAGCCGAGGGCAATCCCTATTTCTCCACAGCGCGGCTGTGGGATGATGGCATTATAGCCCCGTCCGATACCCGCCGTGTTCTGGGCCTCGCCCTGTCAGCTGCGCTCAATGCACCGATCGAGAAGACGACCTTCGGCCTGTTCCGGATGTAGCGAAGGCCCACGACAGGGCGATTTGCCGATTGATTGAACGTTTGCACCGTCAATGTGGTATTCTGGAATTTGGGCCGTTGTCGCGAGCCGAGGCGGCCTGTTGGCCCGCGTGGTTGCTGACAATGTCCAGTATTTGGTGGTTAGGGAAAACTTGTTTGTGATCAACAAGCTTGCGGTAAAAGGTTAACAAAATTCGCGTGTGAGGAGAAGCCGCTTTCCAAACGTCGCAATTCGAAACATCGTTAGGGTAATGGGCGCGTCTTGGGGTAAGGTTAGCGTCGTCATTTATGGCGGGAGGGGAACGTAATATGGAATTCATGGAGCCGGTAATCGGCATATTTAATCAGGGGCTCGACTTTTTCATGCCGGGGCTGCTGGCCTATGCCGGGGACGGTACGGTCGTGAACTGGATGGCTCTGGGCATCCAGCTTGGCGTGATTGCGCTCGTGCTGGCACTGCTGATGCGCGAAATGGGCGCGATCATTATTTTCACCGTGGTCGGTGTGATCATCCACGTCATTGTTGATGTCGTGATGCCGATGGTACGTGGCGGCGGCGGCGAAGGCTTCGACATGACCGCCTTCATCTCGCAATTCACGCAGATGGATTACCTGTTGTATCTGGGCGCGCTTGCGGTCGGCTACTTCGTGGGGATCATCGTGCTATCAATCCTCAAGGGCCTGATCTTCCGCGGCGACTGACGCGGACAGGACGATGCGCTGAAATTCGGGCTGCCGGCATTCGTGCCGGCGGCCCTTGTTTTGTCTGCGACAGGCCAGGGTTTTGTCTGCGCGGCCGGGTCGCGGCAATCGGCCCCTTGGCCTGCGACCGCGCCGGGGCTAAGTCTGTGGGGTCAGTTTCACAAAGAGGAAATCCGATGAGCGACGCGTCTGTCCTGCTTGATGTCAGCCCTGCCGGTGTGGCCGTGGTCACGATCAACCGGCCCGAGAAGCATAATGCCTTCAACGCCGAGGTGATCGCAGCGCTGTCGGAGGCCTTCGAGACATTGCGGGCCAATCCGGGCAATGTCCGCCTGGTGTTGCTGCGCGGCGCCGGACCAAGTTTTTCCGCCGGTGCTGATCTGGAATGGATGCGGTCGGCGGCGCATTTCGACGAAACCGATAATGAGCAGGACGCGCTGGCGCTCGCCACCATGCTCAAGCGCCTGTACGACCTGCCACAGATGACGGTGGCACTGGTGCACGGCGCGGCGATGGGCGGTGGCGCCGGCCTGTTGGCCGCCTGCGATGTCGGTGTGGTGATGGCGGATGCCAAGATACGCTTCTCAGAAGTGCGCCTTGGTCTGACGCCAGCGACGATCTCACCCTATGTGATCCGCGCCATCGGCCCGAAGTGGGCCCGGGCTTTGTTTGTCTCCGGCGAAAGCTTTGATGGCAATTTCGCCTATCATATGGGCCTTGCCCAATACGTCGTCGCCAATATGGAAGAGATGACCGCGATGGAGGAACATCTCGCAAAACTCGCATTCGCTTCGGCCCCGGGCGCCGTCGCCGATGCCAAGCAATTAGTCGACGAGGTGACCGGCCGCGAAATCGATCACGGGCTCGCAGTCCACACCGCGAAGGCAATCGCCAGGCGCCGCATTTCCGACGAGGGTCGTGAAGGTCTGGCGGCCTTCCTTGAACGCCGCAAGCCAAGCTGGGCGGAGTAGGCTGCGCGGCGGATGCTCCGTATCCCGGATCCACGCGCTTTCCTGCATGCGCGGCGTGAAGCGCTGCGGACCTCGTTCGTGCGTGGGCCTTGGACCCAGGGCGTGTTCGAATTTGTCGCGTTCGGCATCAAACAGGCCTGGGCCTGCCTGTTCGGCGGATTGATGCTGGCCCTGCTGCTGGGGACATATCTCTGGTATCCACAGAGCTGGACCTTGGCGCGCTTTGATTTCCTGACCCTGGCGGCGCTGTCGATCCAGATCATTCTGATCGCGACGCGGCTTGAAACCTGGGAGGAGGCGAAAGTGATCGCCGCCTTCCATGTCGTCGGCACGGTCATGGAAATCTTCAAAACCCAGGCTGGCAGCTGGGAATATCCCGAGGCGAGCCTGTTGCGCATTGCCGGTGTGCCGCTCTTTTCCGGCTTCATGTATGCGGCGGTTGGATCCTATATCGCGCGGGTCTGGCGCATCTTTGATTTCCGCTTCGACCGATTTCCGAAGATGTCTTGGCAAATCGCTTTGGCTGTGGCGGTTTACGTGAACTTCTTCGCGCATCACTACGGACCGGATTTCCGGCTGTTCCTGTTTCTCGCGACCGGGATTGTCTACGGCCGCTGCGTTGTCTGGTTCCGGCCAGACGCAGCGCATCGACCGATGCCGCTGGTAGTCGGATTCCTGCTGGTGGCGCTGTTTATCTGGTTCGCCGAGAACCTCGGCACCTTCGCGCGCGCCTGGGTCTATCCCGGCCAAGATGCGGGCTGGCACATGGTCTCGCTCGCCAAGCTTGGCTCGTGGTATCTCCTGATGATCATCAGTTTCGTCCTCGTCGCCGCTGTGCAATACCGGCAACAACCGGCCAACTCCGAATTGGATCGACCATGATCAAGACCCTCCTGATCGCCAATCGCGGCGAGATTGCCTGTCGCATCATGCGCTCTGCGCAGCGGATGGGGATTCGCTGTGTCGCCGTGTATTCCGAAGCCGATTCTGATTCGCTGCATGTCCGCATGGCCGACGAGGCGGTGCTGATCGGTCCCGCACCGGCGGCGGAAAGTTATCTGCGTGCCGACACGATCATCGCGACCGCAATCCGCACCGGTGCGGATGCGATCCATCCCGGTTATGGCTTTCTGTCGGAAAATGCCGCCTTCGCCGAAGCCTGCGCGGCCAGCAATATAAATTTCGTCGGTCCATCGGCGGACTCGATCCGCGCCATGGGCCTGAAGGATCGCGCCAAGGCCTTGATGGAAAAGGCCGGTGTACCAGTGACGCCTGGCTATCATGGCGAAAGCCAGGATCCTGATTATCTCAAGAGCGCCGCGACAGGGATCGGATATCCGGTCCTGATCAAGGCGGTCGCCGGCGGCGGCGGCAAGGGGATGCGCAAGGTCGAGCATGAACGTGATTTCCTCGCCGATCTGGACAGTTGCAAACGCGAAGCCTCCAAGAGCTTTGGCGATGATCGGGTGTTGATCGAGAAATTCATCACCAATCCGCGCCATATCGAAGTCCAGGTGTTCGGCGATAGCCGTGGCCGTGTCGTGCACATGTATGAGCGCGACTGCTCCTTGCAGCGCCGCCATCAAAAAGTGATCGAGGAAGCCCCGGCGCCAGGCATGACGCCCGCCGTGCGCACCGCGATGTGTTCAGCGGCGATCAATGCCGCCAAGGCCGTCGATTATGTTGGCGCTGGCACGGTGGAGTTCATCGTCGACGGCTCGGGCCCGCTGCGCGAAGACGGTTTCTTTTTCATGGAGATGAATACGCGGCTTCAGGTCGAGCATCCGGTGACCGAAATGGTCACTGGCCTCGACCTGGTCGAGTTGCAGCTGACCGTCGCAGCCGGCGGCTCGGTGCCGGAGCAGGACGCGATCCGCCTGCACGGTCATGCGATCGAGGCCCGGCTCTATGCTGAGGACCCGGTCAACGGTTTCCTGCCCTCGATCGGCGTGCTGCACCGGCTGAGCCTGCCCGGCGAAGGCAAAGGTGAGCGTGTCGAAACCGGGGTTGAAGAGGGCGGCGAGGTTTCGCTCCATTATGATCCGATGATCGCCAAGCTGGTCGCCCATGGTGAGACCCGCCGCGAGGCAGCCCTGCGCCTGGCCGGCATGCTCGACGAGCTCGTGGTCTGGCCGGTCAAGACCAATGCCGGCTTCCTGCGCCGCACCGTGTTGCACCCCGACTTCCTCGCGGCCCAGCTCAATACCAGCTTCATTGAACATCATATCGACGATCTGGTCCCGGGCGTGTTCAGCCTCGCCGATGCCGGTTTTGCCGTGCTGGGAGCCCTCGATCTGCGCCCACTACTGGCTGACCTGTCCGACCCGTTCGATGTCGCCGATGGCTGGCGCATGAATAGCGCCCCGCGCATTGCTCACCGCTTCGAGGTTGATGGCGAGGCGGTTGACGTCTCACTGGAGACCGATGGCGATACGGTTGTCGTTCACTGC
This sequence comes from uncultured Maricaulis sp., assembly GCF_963975345.1. Lineage (NCBI taxonomy): Bacteria > Pseudomonadati > Pseudomonadota > Alphaproteobacteria > Maricaulales > Maricaulaceae > Maricaulis > uncultured Maricaulis sp. The sequence goes on from NZ_CAXBGE010000011.1 coordinate 52,167, forward strand.
GCCAGCGAGACGCAAGTCTTGCAAGGGCTCGAGATCGAAGCGCTTGATGAGGGCTTCCTGTTTCAGGCCCGTATCGACGGGCAGCTCGTGGCGGCTCAATTCGAGACGATGGAGACGGGCTATCTGGTCTCTTCGTGCGGCCGAACCAGCGTCTTCACAATTGTACATCCCGATGCCGCCGTCGCTGCGCTGGAAGCGGGCGATACGATCAAGGCGCCGATGCCGGGCAAAGTGCTGGCGGTCAATGTCGCCACGGGCGATGAGGTCATTCGCGGCCAGGCCCTGGTCGTGCTCGAGGCGATGAAGATGGAACACGCCTTGGCCGCGCCGCGCGACGGAGTGATTGCCGAGATGCGCGTTGAAGCTGGTGCCCAGGTCGCCGAGGGTGATGTGCTGGTGCTGCTGGTCGAGGAATCGGTCGAGGCGGCTTGAAACTCTGTCTGAACTCTCCTGTAGCGCGAAACTGGCATCATTCCTGCTGATCTCAGGCGAGACCACAGGGAGCCGGTTCAATGCGTGACACTTTCATGGAGCGTTTTGCCAGTGAATGGCCGATCGAGGCACGGCAGAAGTTTCGCCGCCAGCCTGCCGTCGTGCGCCACAATTATCACGAACATCATTTGTTCTCCGATATGGCACTGGCGGCTTTGATCGAGCGGCATCCGCGCGATCTGATCGATTTTTGTACGATGGGTGAGGATGCGACCGATCATGACAGCTGGCGTGGCGGCGATCCGGGCGCGCTGAGCGGGATGGAATTGATCGAGGCTGTGCGGCATGGAAAGCTGTGGATCAATCTGCGGCACGCGATGGATTTGGACGAGCAATACCGGCCCATCTACGAGGCCATGCTCGGCGACATGAAACGCGCCAATCCGGGGTTTCGGCCGCTGTCCGCCGAGGCGGGGATTCTGATCTCCTCACCGATAGCACAGGTCTTTCTGCATTCGGACGTGTCGGAGACCATGCTGTGGCACCTGCGCGGCGTGAAGCGCTTCCGCGCCTATCCGCCAAAACTGCCCTACCTCAATACCGACAGTGTTGAAGCCGTACTGCACCGTGACGCGGTTGAGGACGTGCCGTTCAACCCGGCCTGGGACAAGGACGCCTTCACCATCGACCTGCATCCGGGCATGGCCATCAATTGGCCGCTGCATGCCCCGCACCGGGTCGAGAACCAGTCGGGCATCAATGTTTCTGTGCCGTTCGATATCTCGACGCCGCAATCGCGCCGGCAGAATGCGGTTCTCTATGCCAACGGCCTGCTGCGCCGCCACTTCGGCTGGGTGCCAGCCTCGACCTCGACCGACGGTCTGACCGCGTTGGCGAAACAAATGCTGACGGCAGCGGTCAAGCTGCGGCTCAAATATTTCCCTGCGCCGGACAAGCCGATGCCCAAGAGCGAGACGACTTTCGATATTGATCCCACCGCGCCGCATGGTTTCACCGATCGCCAGGCTGCATAACGCAGCGGCCAGCGCCATGGCTTTGACGGGGGCGGGGATTCACCCTAACCGATAGGCATGGTTATGCATCTCATCAAGCTCTGTGTCGGCGTGAAGGAAATCGATCAGCTCGAGGCCTCGATTCAGCGCGAAACCGCGGCGCGGCGCGCGGCCGGGGAGCCGGAAGTGACGGTCCATGTCACGCGTATGATGCCCTCACGCAAGGACGAGATCGAGGCGGGCGGCTCGCTTTACTGGGTGATCAATGGTGCCGTGCAGTGCCGTTCCGAGATTATCGCGCTGGAACAGATCCAGGGCGAGGACGGTATCAAGCGTTGCGCCATCATCATGTCGCCGGACGTGATCCGCACCTCACCATCACCGAAACGGCCATTCCAGGGCTGGCGCTACCTCAAACCGGAGGACGCGCCGCGTGACCTTACAGGGCCCGGTGAGGGCGGTGCAGGGCTTCCTGATGATCTCAGGGCGCGGTTGATGGAAATCGGCGCCTGGTAGCGTCTATTCGTCGTTGGCGGGCAGGCGGATCTCGTACAGCGCAGGCCATAACTTGCCGGTGACATAGATCTGACCGGTCTCGCTATTCCAGGCAATGCCGTTGGCGACCGCATCGCGCGGGTCATCAAGATTGGCGGGTATCAATGCCGTCAAATCGATCAGGCCGGTCACGTTGCCGGTTTGCGGATCGATCCGGACAATGGTGCTCGTCTGCCAGATATTGGCCCAGATCTCGCCATCTACCCATTCCAGCTCATTGATTCGCCGCACCGGACGGCCATTGATCGTGACGTCGAGCGTGTCGGTCTGCTCGCGCGTTTCCGGGTTGAGAAAGCGCAATTGCGGCGAGCCGTCGCTGAGGATCAGGCGAGTGCCATCGGTGGTCAGTCCCCAGCCTTCACCGGGATAGGTGAATTGGTCGAGTAATTCGAACGTACTGGCATCAAACACGAACCCGGTTTCTGAAACCCAGCTGAGCATGAATATCCTGTCGCCGATCCTCGTGCTGCCTTCGCCAAAAATGGGCGGGTTTATATTGACCTGTTGCAGCACGCCGCCGGTCTCCAGATCGACACGCCGCAGGTTTGAGTCGCCAACCTGACCTGTGCTTTCGAACAGGGCGCCGTCATGGATGAACAGGCCTTGTGTGAAAGCCGCCGCGTCATGGGGATAGGTGGCGACGATCTCCGGCTGTTGCAGTTGCGGCGAGGCCGACTGGGCGCAAGCGATCAGCGGTGTGGACAGCCAGGCCAACAGGGCGAGTGGGAGGAGAGGTTTCAAGTGTCGCAATATCCAGATCGTGTAACCGAGGTTCAGCTTAGCGCCAATTCGGGCGTCAGGAAGGCAGGGCTGCACAATTGTCGATCAGCCGCGTCGTGCCGAGCCGGATGGCGGCCAGCACCCGCGCCGAGGCTCGCAGCCTGCCTGGCGGCAGCGGCGCGAGGGTGTCGGCACAGCGTGCCTCGATATAATCGACCTCATCGAAGCCGGTTTGGCATGCGTTCAGCGCCGTCAATCGAGCCGTTTCGATCGATTGGCCCGCTTGCAAATCGGCGGCGAATTGCTTGAGGATCACATTGAGATGGCCAGCCTTCTGGCGCTCTGGCGGCGTCAGATAGGCATTGCGCGAAGACAGGGCGAGCCCGTCGGCTTCGCGCACGGTCTCGCCAGCGATGATGTTGACCCCGAGATCGAGATCACGTGCCAGCTGCCGGATCACCAGCAATTGCTGATAATCCTTCTCGCCGAACACCGCGACATCAGGGCGAACCTGGTTGAGCAATTTGGCAACGACTGTGGCGACGCCGTTGAAAAAATGTGGCCGCGTCACACTCTCCAGCCCCTCGGCCGGGCCGGTCATCGAGATCGAGGTGGCAAAGCCGTCCGGGTAGATGGCCTCGTTGGTGGGCAGATAGATCAGGTCGCAGCGCGCTTCGGTCAGCTTCTGCGAGTCTTCGATCACCGTGCGCGGATAGGCCTCGAAATCCTCGCCGGGTGCGAATTGGGCCGGGTTGACGAAAATGCTCGCCACGACCCGGTCGCACTGCGCCTTGGCAAGCTGGACCAGGGCGAGATGGCCCTTGTGCAGGGCGCCCATCGTCGGCACGAAGCCGACGCTCAGTCTTTCCTCACGCCAGCCGCGGATGCGGGTGCGCAGGGCCGAGACCGTTGTGGCATGGGGGATTTGCAGATTGAGCATGGGGGCACCGGGAAACTGTCGGCCATCGGCATAATCATAAGCGATGAGGGAGGCAAGCGGTGCGACTCGGTCTAGACGGATTGCCATGAAAAATTTGGCTCTTCTCTTCGCCAGCGCGACACTCCTGTCTGGATTGGCCGGCTGCGCTACGACGACCGATGTGCCGGAAGCGGCGATTGTGCCACCGATCGCACAAACCCAGGATGCCCGCATCGCCGACATCACGGCGCGGGAACTGGATCGCCGGGCCCGTTATGAGCCGGAAAGCCTGGCTGCGGTCGCGCCGCAATTGCGCGCCCTGGCACTGGCGTTGGCCGGACCCGCGGCTGCAGACGAGAACGCATCCGCTGCGCCGGAGCCGCTGGCGGCCGCGCCCGAGGACATGCTGACAGCGCCGAGCCTGCTGCACGGTATCCATCTCGCATCCTACCGGACCCTGGCGCACACCAGTGCCGGCTGGGATGAATTGCGGGCCCGCTTCCCCGAGCAACTCGCCGGCCGCGAAGCGCGTGTTGAAGCGGTGACGATACCGGATCGCGGCGATTTTCTGCGTTTGGAGGCGGGGCCTTATGATAGCCTGGCGGCAGCGCGTGCGGCCTGTGTTGTTATCGAGCAGGCCGGCGAATACTGCCTTCCGGTAGACTTTTCCGGTCGCCCACTGGTCGATCTCGATCCGGGCATGGCACACTGACAGTATCGCCTGCTTGATTTTGTGTCGCGCTGCGGGCGCGCGGACTAGGCTGCCGGAACGATGACCACACACTCTGCATTCAAACTCCCCTCGAGGCCGATTGGCCGCGTCCGCGACGGCGCCCGCGAAGCGCATCTGATTGTCGTTGGCAATGAGAAGGGCGGCGCTGGTAAGTCGACTGTCGCGATGCATCTGGCCGTCGCTCTGATGCGGATGGGCAAACGCGTGGGTGCGGTCGATCTCGATCTGCGGCAGCGCACGTTCACACGCTATCTCGGCAACCGGACCATCTGGTGCGAAAAGCACGGCGTCGAGCTGCCGCGCGCCGCCGAGATCGCCTTGGCACCCAGCGCCCAGCGCGATCTTGATATCGCCGAGATGGAGGAAACCGAGCGCTTTTCCGACGCGCTGAGTGATCTCAAATCGCGCACCGAATTCATCGTCATCGACGCGCCCGGCGCCGATACGCTGTATTCGCGTCTCGCGCATTCAGCCGCCGACACCATCGTCACGCCGGTCAATGACAGCTTCGTCGATTTCGACCTGCTCGCCGAGATCGACCCGGACACTTTCCAGGTCGGACGGCCCAGCGTTTACAGCGAGATGGTCTGGGAGTGCCGCAAGCGCAAGGCAGCGCTGGAGAAGCGCTCGATCGACTGGGTGGTGATGCGCAATCGCGTCTCCATGCTCGACGCCCGCAACAAGCGGCGCGTCGGCGAGGGGTTGAAAATGCTGTCGCAGCGGATCGGTTTCCGTCTGGCGCCCGGCTTTGCCGAGCGGGTGATCTATCGTGAGCTGTTTCCGCTGGGGCTGACCCTGCTCGATCTGACCGAGAGCGGCTCGACTATCCCCTTCACGATGAGCCATGTCGCGGCCCGGCAGGAATTGCGTGACCTGTTGATTGTGCTCAAGCTTTCGGGGCTGCAAGGGCAGCCCATCCCGTTCTGATATGGCGGGTTTTGCACTCGGCATCCTCGCCCTCGCCGGCTTTCTCGCAGTCGGCTGGTGGTTCTCGCGCCAGAAGACGGCACACGCCTCACGCATCGTGCGCATGCTGCTGGGCGGCGGTGCCCTGTTGGCCGGGGTAATGCTGGCCCTGCGCGGCGCCATGCCGCTGGGCATCCCGATCGGATTGTTCGGGCTGGGCATGTTGGGTATTGCGATCAATGCGCCCGGCCAAAACGGCTCGCAACGTCCGGGTCCGCCACCAACGACCGGGGCGATGAGCTTGGCCGATGCCCGTGAAATTCTTGGTGTTTCGGCCGATGCGACGCGCGAGGAAATTCGCCACGCCCATCGTCAATTGATGAAGAAGCTTCATCCCGACACCGGCGGCTCGGCCGGGCTCGCGCGCCAGGTCCAGGAAGCGCGCGACGTGTTGCTGGCTGCGCTTGACGACTGACTGGCTCGGGCCGGAAGCGCGCTTTATTGCCTGACGCACGAAAAAGTTGTATTCACACCCTCTGTCTTCGGAGGTTGGGGCGATGAAACATTCGACCGACATGGCCGTCAGAGGCCGGTCTGTTGCACGCGATCTGTTCGGCAAGCGATCACGGGCGGACACAACGCCCGACGCCAACACGCAAACGCTGGCGCTCGATCTGCGGGAAATGAGTGAGCGGGCGTTTCGCGCCGGTCTGGGACGGTGCAGCAGCCTGATCGAAGTCGCGGCGCTGATGGTCGAGCTGGAAGGCTCGGCGTTGGATCAGGACGAATTCGACATCTGAAGCAGCCCGCCCGGCAGGACATCAATTTTTCCCTCCATTTCCAGTTCCAACAGTATCGCTCGAATCTGGCCGACGGGGATAGCGGCCTGGCGGGCCAATTCGTCAGCAGAGATCGGGGTGGGGGATAACAGCGCTTTGACCCGGTCCGCTGTAGCGGCTGGTGGCGTGGGTTCGACCTGTTCAAACTCGGCCTGTTCGAACTCGCTGGCATCGGGCTCAAGAGCGTCGAAATCGAAGGCATCGGCCTCATCCTTGAGGCCGCTGCCTGCAAGGCCGGGCCGGGGCGCTTCGGGTTGGATCGCTGGGGTGTTTTCCAATATCGCCAAAACATCTTCAACGCTTTCAATCAGATGCGCCCCGTCGCGCAGCAATTGATTGCCGCCCCTCGCACGCGGATCGAGCGGTGAACCGGGCACGGCCATCACGTCGCGGCCCTGTTCGGCGGCGAAGCGGGCGGTGATGAGCGAGCCGGATTTCAACGCCGCTTCAACCACTAACACTCCGAGCGACAGGCCGGAGATCAGCCGATTGCGGCGCGGAAAATCACGCGCCGTCGGCAGGGTGCCGAGCGGTACTTCGGAGACCAGCAACCCCTGCCTGGCGATGGCGTGGTGCAGCTCGTAATGCTCTGGTGGATATATGTAATCCAGACCGCCCGCGAGGACGGCGATGGTGCCGGTCTCCAGCGCTCCGGCATGGGCGGCGCCATCAATGCCGCGCGCCAGTCCGGAGACAATCACGACGCCGGCTGAGCCCAGACCATGGGCCAATTCGCGGCAAAAGCGCAGGCCGGCGGCCGAGGCATTGCGCGCTCCAACCATGGCACAGCAAGGCTGGGCGGCCAGTTCGAGCCGACCTTTGACGAGGATAAGTGGCGGCGGTGCGGGGATACAGGCGAGGGTGTGGGGATAATCGACTTCGCAGCGGGCGAGAAGACGCACGCCGGCGCGGTCAATGGCGTCGAGTTCGGCTTCGGCGGCACTGCGTGGAGGGATGTTGGGGCGGGACGATCCGCGTGTCCTGGCAAGGCCGGGCAGGGCGTCGATGGCGGCTTCGGCGCTGCCGAAACGGGCGAGCAATTTGGCAAAACCGACCGGGCCGATGCGCGGCGTTCTTGCCAGGCGCAACCAGTCACATCGCTCGCTATAACTGAGTTCTTCCGGCCTCACTGGCCCTCCGAATCTGCCCCGCTTTCAGCTGTCGTTGAGTTACCGCTGGTCTTTCGCCCGACACGCGGTTCCTTGCCGTTCAGTATCCGTTCGATATTCGCCCGATGCAGCCAATAGATCAGCACGGCCAGAAGCCCGGTCATGATCGCGACATCGACGCGCCCGAGGACAAGTGCTGCGATCGGTGCCGCCAGTGCCGCGACGAGGGCGCCGAGCGAGGACATGCGGAAGATCGCAAACGTGATCAGCCAGGTGGCGATCACGGCCAGCCCGACCGGCCAGGCGACGACCAGCACCGTGCCGACGAAAGTCGCCATGCCCTTGCCGCCCTTGAATTTGAGCCAGACCGGAAAGCAATGGCCGGCGAAAGCGGCGGCGCCAGCGACCAGGCCAGCTGTGGTGCCGAAATAATGCCCAAAGAGCGCCGCAGCGAATCCGGCCTTGCCGGCATCGAGCAGCAAGGTTGCCAGCGCCAGATCCTTGCGGCCGGTGCGCAACACATTGGTGGCGCCGATATTGCCCGAGCCGATGGCGCGGATATCGCCGAGCCCGGCCATTTTCGTGATCACCAGGCCGAACGGGATAGAGCCGAGCAGATAGCCGTCAAAGGCCGCAAAGATATAGAGGCCCGCATTCATGATCATCTCACCGGTCATATCGCTTTACCCGTCATGGTTGTGCAACATTACGCCAGCGACGAAGGTTTGCAAGACCCGGCCCTGGAAACGTCGTCCTGACCAGGCGCAATTGGCGCGCGGCGAGGCGAGGGCGTCGGCATCGACCACCCAGGGGATATCGCCATCGACCAGGATCAGATCGGCTGGAGCCCCGGCAGCGATGCGGCCCTGGGGCAGGCCAAGCAGGTCGGCGGGGCCGCTGGTCAAGACGCGCAGGGCATCGATCAGCTCCAGCTGGTCGTCATGTACGAGGCCGAGCATGGCCCCGAGCAGGGTCTCGACGCTGAGGCTGCCGGCAATCGCCAGCGCGAAGGGCTCGCCCTTGTCGTCGAAGGGCGTGGGGCGGTGATCGGAGACGACGGCATTGATCTCGCCATTGATGACGGCTTCGATCAAGGCGCGGCGATCCATTTCCGAACGCAGCGGCGGATCCATCCGGAAGGCACTATCGAGATCGCCGGCATCGGTCTCGTTGAGCGTCAAATGCGCGACGGCGACTGTCGCCGCGATTTCGATATCTCGGCTGCGGACATGGCGCAGCGCGTCAAGCCCGGCCTCCGTTGAAAGTCGATCTATCAGCAATTTACCGCCGGAGAGTTCGGCCAAGCTGGCATCGCGCTCAATCGCGATGCGCTCGGAGATGGCGGGCTCGGAGGGCAGGCCCATCCGCGCCGACCAGTCGCTTTCCAGCGCCACCGTGCCGATGGACAGCTCGGCATCGGCGGGGCGCGAGGCGAGCCAGAAATCGAACTGGCTGGAATAGCTCAGCACGCGGCGCAATATGCGGCTGTCGCCGATCGGTCGGTCGCCATTGCCAACCATCACCGCACCGCAGCGCGCCAGCAGCCCGATCTCGGCCATCTGCTCGCCCGCCAGACCGACCGTCGCCGCACCGGCAGCGAGGAAGCGCACGCCGTGATCGCCGAAGGAGCGCACCAGCGATGCAAGACTGTCGGGGCTGTCATTGGGTATACGTGTATTGGGGGCCAGCATCAGTGTGCCGACACCGCCGCGCGCGGCACCGGCGGCGAGCGAGGCCAGGGTCTCGCCATCGGGGGTGAGGCCGGGCTCCTTGGCTGCACGCAGATCGATCAGCGCCGGGGCGAGGATGCGGCCGCGTGCGTCAATGATCTCGTCGCAGGCATCGATATCGATATCCGGCCCGGCTTCGATGATGATGCCGTCCTCGACCACGACGCCGCCAGGCCCGTCATAATCACTGGCCGGATCGACCAAGCGCGCATTGATGATGGCAAACATCATGATCCATATCCCTTGCGGATATTGGTGCCGATCAGCTCCAGCATCGCCATCCGGATCGCAACGCCGCTTTCGACCTGGTCGAGGATGAGGCTGATCTCGGGGTCATCGGCGAGGCGGGTATGGATTTCGACGCCGCGATTCATCGGCCCCGGATGCAGGACCAGCACGTCGGGCGAGGCGACCTCAAGCCGTTCATGCGTCAGCCCGAACAGGTGGAAGAATTCACGTTCCGACGGCACGAAACCGCCGGTCATGCGCTCTTTTTGCTGCCGCAGCGCCATCACCGCATCACAGCCGATCAGGGCCTCGTCGAGATCATGGAACACCTCGACGCCCCATTGATCGACATCGGTCGGCAACAGGGTCGGCGGCGCACACAGGCGGATCTCTGCACCGAGAATATTCAAGAGGCCGATATTCGAGCGCGCGACGCGGGAATGCAGGATATCGCCGACGATCAGGATCCGCCGTCCGCCAACCGAGCCCCAACGCTGGGCCAGGGTGAAGCTGTCGAGAAGGGCCTGGGTCGGGTGTTCATGCATGCCGTCGCCGGCATTGATCACCGACAGCCCGGTCGCCTCGGCGAGGAATTTCGGTGCCCCGGTCGCCGGATGGCGCACCACGAGAATATCCGGCCGCATCGCCGCCAAAGTCCGCGCCGTATCCGACAGGCTCTCGCCCTTCGAGGTCGAGGAGTGGGCCATCGCGAAATTGACGACATCGGCGCCCAGCCGCTTGCCCGCCATCTCGAAACTGCCTTGAGTCCGCGTCGACGCTTCGAAGAAGAGGTTGAGCACCGTCAGCCCACGCAGCTCGTCCGACGATTTGTCCGACGTCCGGTTGCGCTTGAGGAAGTGTTCGGCGCGCTCAAAAATGATCGCAATATCAACGGGGTTGAGGTCAGCCACCGAAAGCAGGTGACGGTGAGGAAAGTCGTAGGAAAATTCCGCGCGGCTCATCCCGCCTCCCGCTTAAAGCGACCCGTTGAAGGGGTCGGCGCGGTATAGGCGGCGGGGGGCGTGGTGGCAAGGGGGGAGGCGGGCCCTATCCTAAATTCCCCCAACGCGTTGTCGTTCCGGCCGGACGCCCGGACTTTGTCCGGGCGCAGGGCCGGGACCTACCCACTATTCCAACTGGAGATTCGGGTAGGTCCCGGATCTGCGCCCCGCATTCGCGGGGCATCCGTCCGGGATGACAAGTTTTTGATTGTTGGGGAGAAAACGGAAGGGCCTCACCGCCCGCCCAGGCATGCCGCCAGCGCTTTCGCTACTGGCAGATCATCGAGCGGGCCGTCGATGCGGCGCACCAGGGCGGCGACTTCGTCGGCGCTGAGCGGGTTGCCGCGGTGCAGGCCGACCAGGGCGGTGGCGTAGTCGCGGTCGAATTCGGGGTGGGGCTGCAAGCTGATGGCAGCGCCATTGTCGTAGACCAGGCCGGCATGGGGGCAGCCGGGCGCGGCGAGGAAGGTGGTGGCGCAGGTGGGCGGTGAGATGACCTGGTCCTGATGGCTGGCGAGCAGGGCGATTGTCTCGGGCAAATCGTCGAAACAGGCCGGGCGGTCGTCGGTGAAGCGATAGATCTGGCGGCCTAATTGCCAGCCATTGGGGGCGAGGCGGACATCGCCGCCGAGCGCATCGGCGAGGATCTGGTGACCGAAACAGACGGCGAGCATCGGCGTTTTGGCGGCATAGGCGGCGCGGATGAACTCGCGCAGCGGTTCGATCCAGACGGGGCTGTCATAGACGCCGTATTTCGACCCGGTGATGACGATGCCATCCAGCGTGGCCGGATCGGGGAAGGGATCGCCATCGAGCACCAGCACGGTCTGCCACTCGATATCGGCACCGGCTGCGGCGAACAGAGACTGGAATTGCGGCGGATAGCGTTCGAATTGGCTGCGCAGGCGCGAACTGGTTTCGTCGATCTGAATCAGGGTCAGGCGCATCGGCGACTCATGGCGTGGGCAAGTGGACAGCCCTATTTAGCGCGGTGCTGTGGGGGAGCAAGACTGATTTGCTCGCGCTAAATAGGGCCGATCCGTTGGGGGCGGTTATGCGGCGCGGACCGTATTGAGGAATTGGCTCACTTCGGCCTGCAGCTTGTCGGAGTGCTGCTTCAACGTTGATGCTGCCGTGCCGACGGTTTCAGCGACCGAGGCCGATTCCGCTGCCGAGGTCTGGACCGCGTCAATATCGTCGGAGACTGACCGGGCACCAGCCGCCGCCTGCTGGGCCGCCGCCGAGATCTCGGAAGTGGCGGCGGTCTGTTCCTCGACAGCGCTCGCCAGCGCATTAGAGGTCTGGTCGATCTCGGCAATGCGGGAAATAATCTCGCGGGTCGATGCGATGGCGTCATTGGCGGTGCCGCCGATCTTTTGCAAATGATTGCCGATCTGCTCGGTGAGGGCCTGGGTCCGTTCTGCGAGTTTCTTCACTTCGCTCGCCACCACAGCAAATCCCTTGCCGGCTTCTCCGGCCCGGGCGGCTTCGATTGTGGCGTTGAGGGCGAGCAGATTGGTCTGCTCGGCGACGCCGCTGATCGACTGGACGATCGTATCGACGCCGTTGATGGCATCGGTCAGCCGGTCGAGATTACGGGAACTCTCGTCGGCATGCTTGCTCGACGAACGCGCCGCATCGGCCGAGGCCGAAACCTGGTTTGCGACCTCCAGAATTGAAGCGGTCAATTCCTCCGTCGCTGCGGCGATGGATCCGACGCCTGCGCTTGCCTGTTCCGCCGCTGCGGCGACCGACGAAGATCGCGCGCCGGTGGCTTCGACGACGCCGGTGAGTTCTCGGGCATTGCCTTGCAGGGCGCTTGAAGCGGCGGCGAGCGCCTCAATCACAGCGCCGACCGATTGTTCAAACATGTCGGCAACTTGGCCTGTGGCATCGCGCCGGTCCTGCCGGGCTTGCTGTTCTGCGGCGCTGATACGGGCCGCAAAGTAGAAGCCCATCGCGATTGCGGCCGCTGTTCCAAGCGCACTGACGATGAAAATCGTCCATTCGGCGCGGCTGGCGTCGCGCTCCGATTGCGGCCCGAGCGTGTCTTGACGATCAACCGTTTCGGCGCGCCGTGTGGCGGCATCGTCGGCGATCTCTTCTCCGATGGCATCGATCCGGTCGAGATAGCCGTTACGGGCCTCTACGGCATCGGCGGCAGCGCCGAAGCTCTGTTCGAAACGCGTATAATTCTGCTGCGCTGTTCGAATGCGGGCCAATAGCTGGGGATCGATGGTGTGAGCCGTGAGTTCGGCGAAAGCCGCTCGGGTCTCTTCGACGTCCTGGCGTACGCGGTCTGCCGCCGAACTGTCGGTCACGCCGAGGAAGCGGTCGGCATCGATTCGGGTGAGCAGGATATCCTGGTCGATCGTGGTGGCGTAGAGTGCGGTTTCCGTATCGCCGGCGGCGCGGGCGACGGCGATGACTTCTGCCATGGCTTGCCGGGCGGCCTGTTCCGCTGCGGTGAGGCTGTTCATCGACGCATTGCGGATTTCAAGTTGTTGAACGGCAGCCCTGAACGCGTTGCGGTAATCCTGAGTCAGTTCGCCGCTTGTTGCGAGTTCGGAGCTCTCCAGATCGACGATGAGGTGTTCAACGGCGGCCTCGAAATCGGCGGCCCGCTCTGTCGAGCCGACCGCGCGCCAGCGGGATTCGGCGAGTGCGGTCGCGCCGAGATCGATCACCACCGCATTGACCCCGAGGCTGGCGTGTGCGGCGTCTCGGTAGCTCTTGAAAATATTCGCTAAACTAGCGGTTCCAAAATACCCGAACGTACCGATGATGGCAGAAATCAAGCCCAATAAAAGGAAGGCGGCGAGCATGGTCTGGCGGGAGGTGAGCTTCGGCACGGTTCTCTCCTGAGGTTGTGTAGTAGGATGAAACGCCTCAACTGATTGCCCTCTGGTTAATAATAATATATTATGCACGCTATAATAGTATGGGTGGTGACGGGTTTCCGGGCGCCGCCCTGCCAGGGTCATGCGACCTTTCAGGCTTTACCCCAACAGCCAGAGCCAGAACGGAATGGTGATGAAGCAGAACAGGGTCGAAGCGGTGATGTCGCCGGCGGAATAGGGCGCGTCGCCGCCCATTTGCTGGGCCAGGACATAGGCCGAGCCGGCGCCGGGCGAGGAGCCGGTCAGCAGCAGGATGGTCAAGGGGATGCCCTCCAGCCCCATCGCGCGGCCGATGCCGTAGAAGACCACCGGGCCAACCATCAGTTTAAGAAACACAGACAGGGCGAGCAGGCGTGGCCGGGCGCGCATGGTGGTGAAGCTGAGGCCCGCACCGACCGAGAGCAGGATCAGCGGCAGCGCCGCTTGGCCGAGCAGCGACATGGTGTCGGCGATCGGCACCGGCACCGGGATATGGGCGACATTGACGATGCCTCCGGCAACCGAGCCGATGATCAGCGGATTGGTGACCATGCGATAGGCAATCGAGCCGAGTTTGGGCGAAGCGCCTTCGCCCCACACCGCCAGGGCGGCAACGCACTCCATATTCACCAGTGGGATCGAGACCACCATCACCAGCGCCACCAGGATCTCGCCCTGATCACCGAACAGGGCAATGCCGAGCGCCAGGATTAGCAGACCATTCCAGCGGCACACCGCCTGGAAAACGCTGGTATAGGTCGGGTCGGGCACGCGCAGCAGCGGTTTGATCGCGAGCATGATGACGGCCATCGCCATGAAACCGAGCACGGCCGCACCGAGGAAGGGCCCGAGCGTGATCGCCGAGAGGTCGGCGCGGGAAATGGCGGTGAATAGAAGCGGCGGGGACAGGCCCAGATAGGCCAAGCGCGAAACGGGGCCCCAGCTATTGTCGGGCAGAAGGCCGGTGCGGCGCAGGGCCCAGCCGACGGCAATGACGCCAAAGATCGGAAACAGGGAAGTGAGGACCACATCCATCGATCAAATATGCTCCAGCCGGTCGAGCACGCTGCGCAATATATTCGCCGCCGCGTGTGCGTCGATCACTTCCTTGCGGCGCTCGCGGCGCATGCCGGCGGCGATCAGCGCTTCTGTGGCCTCGAAGGTCGAAAGGCGTTCATCTTGGAAGATGATCGGGATATCGCGCAACCCTAAGAGATTGCGCGCCAAAGCCCGCGAGGACTGGGCCCGTGCGCCTTCACTGCCGTCCATGTTATAAGGCAGGCCGATCACCAGGCCGACGGCCTTGCGCTCGTCATAGAGCTTGAAGATGCGCGCTGCGTCATGCGTGAATTTGGTGCGCTGGATCGTTTCCACCGGCGTGGCGAGGCCGCGCGTCGCACCGCAGGCCGCGACGCCAATCGTCTTGGAGCCCGGATCGAGCGCCAGGAGCGGGCCTTGTGGCAGGTCTGGAAGGTCGATCAGCGCCATGCCGTCGAAATGCTCTGTGACACTTTCGCCGTCAAGCTTTCTTGCACCTGCGAAGGCGTGTTGCTACTCAGTCGGCATTGATTGTCCGGAGCTGATTTATGTCCGTCACCGCAGATGATGTGCGCCGCATTGCCCGGCTGGCACGCCTTGCCGAACCGAAAGACCGTATCGACACGCTGGTCGGCGAGTTGAACGGGATACTCGACTGGATCAAACAGCTCGACGAGGTCGATATCGAAGGCGTCGAGGCGATGACGACGCCGGTCAAATTCCCGCTGCCGCAGCGCGATGACGTCGTCAATGATGGCGGTGTCCGCGACAAGGTGCTGGCCAATGCGCCCAGCAGCGAAGACGGATTTTTCGTTGTGCCCAAGAGCGTGGAATAGATAGTGATGAGCGATCTTCTCAAACTCTCCCTTGCAGACGTCACCGCCAAGTTGCGGGCGCGCGATGTTTCCGCCACCGAATTGGCCAAGGAAGCACTCGCCGCCGCCCAATCAGCCCAGGGCGCGCTGAATGCTTTCACCGCCTTTGACGAAGCCAAGACGCTGGCGATGGCGAAAGCCTCCGACGAGCGTCTGGCGCGTGGCGAGGGCGGGCTGCTGGAAGGCGCGCCTTTGGCGGTCAAGGATCTGTTCGCGGTTGAAGGCGTCTCGACGACGGCCTCCTCGAATATCCTCAAGGGTTTCAAACCGCCCTATGAGAGCTCGGTGACCCGCTCCTGGTGGGATAATGGCGGCGTCTTCCTGTGCAAGACCTCGATGGACGAGTTTGCGATGGGCTCGTCGAACGAGACCTCCAATACCGGCCCGGTCAGCAATCCCTGGAAGGGCGCCAAGGGCGAGACCCTGACGCCGGGCGGCTCGTCGGGCGGTTCGGCCGCCGCGGTTGCCGCTGATCTTTGCTTTGGCGCCAATGGCACCGATACCGGCGGTTCAATCCGCCAGCCGGCTTCCTTTACCGGCACGGTGGGCGTGAAGGGCACGTATGGCCGCACCTCGCGCTGGGGCGCGATTGCCTTTGCCTCCTCGCTCGATCACCCCGGCCCGTTTGCCAAGACGGTCAAGGATGGCGCCATGCTGTTGCAGGCGATGTCGGGCCATGATCCCAAGGATTCGACCTCGCTGCCGAATGACGTGCCCGATTTCGTCGCTGCTTGTGGCCGTTCGGTCAAAGGGTTGCGCATCGGCGTGCCGAAGGAATATCGCGTCGATGGCATGCCCGACGAAATCGAGAAGGTCTGGCAGCAAGGCATTGAATGGCTGAAAGCCGCTGGCTGCGAGATCGTCGATATCTCGCTGCCGCACACCAAATACGCCCTGCCGGCCTATTACATTGTCGCGCCGGCGGAAGCCTCCTCCAACCTCGCCCGCTATGACGGCATGCGTTATGGCAATCGCATCGAAGGCAAGGACCTGACCGAGACCTATGAGAAGACCCGCGCCGCCGGTTTCGGCACCGAGGTCCAGCGCCGCATCATGATCGGCACCTATGTGCTCTCGGCCGGCTATTACGACGCCTATTATTTGCGGGCCCAGAAAGTGCGCACACGCATTCTGCAGGATTTCGACCAGGCTTTCGAAAGGGTCGATGCGATCCTGACGCCTTCGGCGCCGTCGGCGGCTTTCCCGCTGGGGTCCAAGTCGAATGATCCGATCGCGATGTATCTCAATGACGTCTTCACCGTGACCGCCAATCTGGCCGGTGTGCCCGCCATGTCCGTGCCCGCCGGGCTCGACAAGGATGGCCTGCCGCTGGGGCTGCAGATCATCACCAAGGCGCTCGACGAGGAGACCATGTTCACGGTGGGCTCGGCGCTCGAGGATTCGGCGGGCCTTACGGCCAAGCCGGCGAAGTGGTGGTAGGGCGATGAGCGAGCCAACCCCCGACGCGCCAGCCCCGAAGACGAAAAGCGCCATGGATCGCATCACGATCGGTGTGATCGCCCTGGTGAGCGCCCTGTTCGGTCTGCCGATGGTGTATTCCTCGGGCACCCAGATCGGCGCGATGTTTGCCGGCACCATGCCGAGCCTGTGGACCGTGGCACTGCTGCCGATCGGGCTGGGCCTGGCCTTCCTCGCCATCCGGCTTGGAATTGCCGCGCTGACGCCGGGCAAGCCGAAGCCATGAGCGAAGCGCCGGTCCCCGCAGCCGTCAAGCTGATCCGCCCGGCGATCTATGCCGGCGTGCTGGTCTGCCTTGTCGGTGCGGCACTGGTGTCGGGCAAGCTGGAGCTGGGCCTGCCGTTGGTGGTGGAGATCATTCTGCTCGCCATCGGCGTGGCGATCCTGATCTTCGGCATTCTCGCGGCGCTCTCTTGGCGGATCGCCAAGACAGCGATGGCGAATGAAGCGGCGGGCATCCCCCCGCTGCCCTATGATGACGAAGACGACGAATAGCGCATCCGGATTATGGATGTGGGCGATAATCTGGATGACGTCGTGAGGCGCATCTGCGACGAGTTGGAAGAAGTGAGATCGACATGAGTGAAT
Source organism: uncultured Maricaulis sp. (assembly GCF_963975345.1). NCBI lineage: Bacteria > Pseudomonadati > Pseudomonadota > Alphaproteobacteria > Maricaulales > Maricaulaceae > Maricaulis > uncultured Maricaulis sp. The sequence continues at coordinate 69,211 of NZ_CAXBGE010000011.1, forward strand.
CCACCTATCACATCACCGGCTCCACCGGCGACTGGGAAGTCGTGATGGGGCTTGAAGTGCATGCCCAGGTCGTTTCCAACTCGAAACTGTTTTCCGGCGCGTCGACCCAATTCGGCGCCGATCCCAATACCCAGGTCTCCCTGGTCGATGCGGCGATGCCGGGCATGTTGCCGGTGATCAATCATGCCGTGGTCGAACAGGCGGTGAAAACCGGGTTGGGGCTGAATGCTGAGATCCACCTCTTCTCGCGCTTCGACCGCAAGAATTACTTCTACCCCGATCTGCCGCAGGGCTATCAGATCTCGCAATTCCAATTTCCCATCGTCGGTGAGGGCGAGCTGGAATGCGAACGCGATGATGGTTCGCGCTTCACGGTCGGGATTGAGCGCCTGCATCTGGAGCAGGATGCCGGCAAGTCGATCCATGATCTCGACCCGAACTCGACCTATGTCGATTTGAACCGCTCCGGCGTCGCGCTGATGGAGATCGTCTCCAAGCCGCATATCCGCACGCCCGAAGAGGCCTCGGCCTATGTCTCCAAACTGCGCTCCATCCTGCGCTATCTGGGCACGTGTGGCGGCGATATGGAAAAGGGTCAGCTGCGCGCCGACGTCAATGTCTCGGTCTGCCGCCCCGGCGGCTATGACAAGTTCCGCGAAACCGATGATTTCAGCCATCTCGGCACGCGTTGCGAGATCAAGAACGTCAATTCCCTGCGCTTCATCCGCCAGGCGATCGAGTTTGAAGCCCAGCGCCAGGTCGACCTGATCGAGGATGGCGGCACGGTGCAGCAGCAAACGCGCCTGTTCGACAGTGTCACAGGCGAGACCCGCTCGATGCGCTCGAAGGAAGAAGCACACGACTACCGCTACTTCCCCGATCCCGACCTGCTGCCACTCGAGCTGCAGCAGACATGGGTTGATGAGATCAAGAACAATCTGCCCGAATTGCCCGATGAGAAGCGCCAGCGCCTGGTCCATGACCTCGGCCTGTCCGATTACGACGCCTCCGTCCTCGTCTCCGACAAGGATCGCGCCGACTATTTCGAGGCCGTCGCCGCAGGCCGCGATGCCAAGCTGGCTACCAGCTGGGTCAATAATGAGCTGTTCGGCCGCCTCAACAAGGAAGGCCTCTCCATCACCGAGAGCCCGGTCTCGGCCACCCAATTGGGCCAGTTGATCGCGCTGATCTCTGACGACACCATCTCCGGCAAGATCGCCAAGGATGTGTTTGAGATCCTCTGGGATGAGGGCGGTGATCCGGCCGCCATCGTCGAGAGCCGCGGCATGAAACAGGTCACCGATACCGGCGCCATCGAAGCCGTGATTGACCAGCTCATCGCCGACAATCCCGACCAAGCTGCCCAGGTGCGCGAGAAGCCCAAGACGATGGGCTGGTTCGTCGGCCAAGTGATGAAGGCGATGCAGGGCAAGGCCAATCCGCAAGCCGTGAATGAGATTTTGGCGAAGAAGCTGCTGGGGTAGGGGACGCGCTAAAGGGGACAGGTATAATTAACACATCGCGGACGGTCCGCCAGAATGGGCCCGCCGAAACGCCGCGTTAATTATACCTGTCCCCTTTAGCCCTTTAGCTGGCACCCACCCCCGCAATAATGCTATCGCTCTGTGAGCGAGCCTCGGAAACAGCACTCATGATGCAGACACAGGATAATTCCGCGCTGGAGGATATCGTCCCGATCGACGTGGTGCAGAACCATCTGCTGGCGATCTGGCACTGGTTTGTTCAGGCCATGCTCGATCTCACGATCGCGCTGCAGATCGGGTTGATCGCGGCGGCGATCATTCCGGCGCTGATGTTCGGACCGCGTCTGCAGCGGTTGATTGAGCACCATACAGCTTCGCGAATTCGCACCGGGCTGGCGCGGCGGCTGCTGTCGGCGGCGCTCGCGCTGGCCACACCGCTGGCCCTGTTGATGGTGCTGGCGACCGTTCGCGTCGTGCTGGGCAGTCTGGATCGGCCCCATGCGTTGATCGATGCGGCAATGAGCCTGATGACCGCCTGGCTGGTGATCCGGGCCGTGACGCTGATCATCCGCTCCAAATTCTGGTCGAATGTGGCGTTCTACGTGATCTGGCCGATCGCGGCGCTCGACGTGTTCGGCCTGCTTGATGATGTCGTGGTCCAGCTCCAGGCGCTGGCCATCCCGCTGGGGCAGACGGCGGACGGTGCGCCGGTCGATCTCAGCCTGTTCGATATCCTGCGCACCGTGATCTATTTCGCGGCCCTGTTCTGGCTGGCTTCGCTGGCCGGGCGCGCGGTCAATTCCCAGCTGGAGAAGGCCGAGGAGTTGACGCCCGCCTTCCGCGCGTTGATCGCCAAGGTGCTCGGCTTTATCCTGCCGGTCGCAGCCCTGCTGATCGCGCTGCAATTGACCGGATTCAATATCGCGACGCTGGCGATCTTCTCCGGTGCTGTCGGTATCGGTGTCGGTCTGGGTTTGCAAAAGACGGTCGCCAATTTCGCCGCCGGTTTCACCCTGCTCGCCGATAAGTCGATCAAGCCCGGCGATGCGCTCGAGATTGACGGCACGTTTGGCTGGGTCACCGAGATGCAGTCCCGCTATGTCTCGATCCGCACTCGGGACGGCACCGAAATGCTGATCCCGAATGAGCGCTTCATCGTCGAGGGCGTCATCAACTGGTCGAAATCCGACCGTGCCGTGCGCGTGCATGCGCCGTTCGGCGTGTCCTATGGTGTCGACGATGTTGAACATGTCCAGCAGATCGCGATCGAGGCGGCGCTGGGTGCAGACCGCGTGCTGGCCGACAAGACGCCGGTCTGTAATCTGATGGCCTATGGCGACAGTTCGATCGATTTCGATCTGCGATTCTGGATCACCGATCCGGAGAACGGGCTCTCGAGTGTTCGCAGCGGGGTCTATGTCTCGCTGTGGAAGGCGTTCAAGGTCCATGGCATCGAATTCCCCTTCCCGCAGCTGGACGTGCATGTGAAGCAGTTGCCGCGCACTGCGCCTGCGGAACAGCTTTCCGCGCCTGAATAGGCAAGGTCGCTTTCCCTCTCCGCTGGAGAAAGGGCGCTCCATTCACTTAGGTAAAAGCATAAGTTTTTGCTTGACGCAATTAGTCGCGGCTATTTACATAGCCATATGCCTAACTATTCCGCCGATCTCGACAACACATTCCGCGCCTTGGCTGATCCGACCCGCCGGGCGGTGATTGCGCGCCTCATCCAGGGGCCAGCTTCGGTTTCTGAACTGGCGGAGCCCTTCGATATGGCGATGCCGTCCCTGATGCAGCATTTGCGTGTGCTCGAGACCGGCGGGCTGATCCGCTCGTCCAAACAGGGGCGGGTGCGCACCTGTCGGATCGAACCGGCGCAATTGCAACGGGCCCAGGACTGGCTCGCCAGCCAGCGCGCCCTGTGGGAAGGCCGGTTCGACCGGCTCGATGATTGTCTCAAGGACCTTCAAGCGAAAGGAGAGCCGAATGACGGCCGCCCCTGAACCCGCCGGCTTTGATCCGGCCACTGATCTGACCCTGAACCGTTTCATTGATGCGCCCGTCGAGCTGGTCTGGACGGCTTGGACGACCCCGGAGCATCTCAAACAATGGTGGACGCCGCGGCCCTGGACGACGCCAGAGGTCGAGATGGATCTGTCTCCGGGCGGGATCTTCAAGACCGTGATGCAATCGCCCGATGGCGAGCTATTTCCTTATACCGGATGCTTCCTCGAGATTTCACCGCTGCGCCGCATCGTTTCGACCAATCAGATGGGACCGGGTTTTCGGCCCCTGATCGGACCGATTCCCTTCACCGCCGTCTTCAGCTTTGCCGCCGAGGGCAAGGGCACGCGTTACAGCGCTCACGTGATGCATCCCGACGAGGATGGGCGCAAACGTCATGAGGATATGGGTTTCCAGGAGGGCTGGGCGATCTGCATGGCGCAGCTGGCCGAGTTCACCGACTCGCTGAAGGCGGGGGCACAATGAGCGCCGCGCCGGCCAGCCATGAGAGCTTCACGCTGACGCGCCAGATGGCGGCGCCGCCAGCGGTGGTGTTCCGCGCCTGGGCTGACCCGGCCGCGCGTACAGTGTGGAGCGCGCCTTCGGCGGCGGTGGAGATCGTCTATGACGCAGCCGATTTTCGTCTCGGTGGCTGTGACGTCGTGCGCTGTGTCGAGCCGGACATGCCGGTCTTTGCTGCCGAGGTTTGCTATCACGACATCGTCGAGGACCGCCGCATCATATTTGCTGAAAGCGTGTCGCGCGGCGATGAGCGGATGGCTGCAGCTCTGATCTCGGTCGAGATTGTCGCTGAGGGCGAGGGAAGTACCCTGACGGTCACCCTGCAGCTGGTCTCGCTCGACATTGAGGGCATGGGATCAAATTACCGCCTCGGCTGGACGGCGGCGCTGGATAATTTGCAGATCTGGGTGAACGAAGCGGGCGCAGGAGGCCGGGCATGAGCGAACGCAAGATCATCCATGGCGGCTTCTCCATCGATCGCTGTTTTGATTTCACGCCGCAGGCCGTATTTGCTGCCTGGTCCGACCCAGCGGCGAAATATCGCTGGTTTGCCAATGTCGACAGGTTTGGCGAGATTGATTACGCGCTGGATTTCCGCGTCGGCGGTCACGAAACCGCTTCGGGCATCGCGCCGGATGGCCGGCGCTTTACCAACGACACCAGGATCCACGACATTATTGTCAATGCCCGCCTGGTCTTCTCCTACCGGATGACGCTCGGCGGCGTGCCGATTTCGGTCTCGCTGACCACAGTCACCTTCGAGGCCGATGGCGCTGGCACGCGTGTGACCTATGCCGAGCAGGGCGCTTTTCTGGACGGTTATGACGGGGTGGCGGAACGTGAGGGCGGTTGTGCCTGGATGCTGGGCCGGCTCGGCAAGGAATTGCTGCGGGTCTCTGGCTCCAGCTAGGCCGGCTTGATTTGTTCGAGGGCGGCCTCGGTCTCTGCACCCTCGTCCGGGCACAGGCTGGTCAGATAGCGCTGGGCACCGCTATGGGCGTCGATCATTTCGCGGAAGCGCATTTTGACGATGGCCTCGATGATCGCGTCCCAAGCCGCGTTCTCCGCTTCCTCATCGTGCTGGATACGACCGTCTTCCTCGTGCATGAAATGCAGGTGTCCGAACTGGCGATAGGGCCAGGCGGGCAGGGCCTTGATCGCGTCCTCGACCAGCATCAGTTTTTTCGCGTCATCGAGCCGCGCATCACCATCGACCCGCTCTCGGACTTGCGGACCGCCGGGCAGGTAGGGAACCGGATCAAGCGCGTTCTGAAAACGCGCCGTGCGCGCCAGCAGCCCGTCTTCATTGTAACAATCGATGAAATCCTGGTCGGCCGTCATCGGCGCGGCAAAACTGCACACCTCGATGTGGCGGTCGGGATATTGTGCCCGGATCAGGGTAGCGCCCAAGCAGGCCATCGCCCCGCCCTTGGAGTGACCGGTGACGCGAATGGCGCTCGCCGATCCGGCATTGAGCGTTTCCAGGGTTTCGAGCAGATCGGTTGCCAGGCTGGAGACCGCAATTCCAAATGCGCTGGCAACCTGGCCATACTCACGCTCGCCGACTGTCCAAGGCATCGGTACCGTCTGGGCGTCGTGCAGCCAGTCCGTGGCCCAGCGCCAGAAAATCATGTCCTGCGGCGGCAAGGTGCCGCGAAACGTCACCAGCAGGCCGCCATCATCCGTGCGGCAGACAAAGCCGGCATGCACATCATGAAGGCCGCTGACGAAGACCAGCGGCCGTGTGCCCTTTTGCAGACCGGCCTCGTCCAGCAGGGGCAGGCCCGAGGCGAGACGGCGATCCTCGATCAGATAGGCGGCATTGCAGGCATGGATCAGTCGGCGCGGCCAGGGATTGTCGTTCAGTGCGTCGATGACCGGATCAATCAACTCGCTCGCGGCACTCTTGATGTCATCGAGGATCGGGCTGTCGGAAGGCGGCATGGCAAGGACAAACTCGGGGTGTCATGAGGACGGGAGGTGGTTGTCGGCGCGCGGCTAGAGCAGGCCGATCTCGCGCAGGCGCTGATTGAGGTAATCATTGGCACGCATGGCTTCGGGGTATTGATCGGGATGCTCGGCCGTGGCGCAGCCGGGCAGGGTCTCGATCATATAGTCGGGCCGGTAGTGCAGGAAGAAGGGCATGGAATAGCGCGAATGCCCGGTACGCGCGCCCACCGGGTTGATGACACGGTGCTGGGTCGAGGGCAGGAGGTCATTGGTCGAGCGCGCCAGCATATCGCCCATATTCACCACCAGGCAGCCGGCAGGCGGATTCATGTCGATCCACTCTCCCGAGCGCGTCCTGACCTGCAGTCCGGGCTCCTCAGCGCCGAGCAGCAAGGTGATGGTATTGATATCGCCATGCGCTTCGGCGCGGATCGAGCCGCCCGGATCGCCAGCGACAGGCGGGTAATGCAAGAGGCGCATCACCGAATTGCCGTCCCTGACCGTGTCGTCGAAGAAGTCAGCGGCGAGGCCGAGATCGAGCGCGATGGCGCTCAGCACGCGCCGGCCGAGTGCGTCGAAATCCTGATAGAGACCGTGGACGATATCTTTCCAATCGGAGATTTCGGCGGGCACGAGATTGGGCGCCATGTCGGTCTCGTAGCGATGACCAGGCGGCAGATCGCGGCCGACATGCCAGAATTCTTTCAGATCGACATGCTTGGCGTCCTTGGCGATCTCCTTGCCGAAGGGCGTGTAGCCGCGCGCGCCGCCGCCGCCGGGGATGAAGTATTGCTGTTTTACAGCCTCGGGCAGGGCGAAGAATTCCGCCGCCTTGGCATAGGCGCGATCGATATGGGTCTGGTCGAGACCGTGATCGGAGATCGCAGCAAAACCGAATTCCCGGAAGCTGCGTCCCAGCTCGGTGGCGAAACCTTGCGGGTCGCTGGCCTGGCGGGCCATCGAGACGGGGGTGAAGCGGGAAAGGCTATCGCTGGCTGACATCGGGCTTGGACCTGTTCTGGTGTGGCGACGGGGATAAGGGTTTGCGGCCTGCCTGCCAAGCTGTCTGAGGTTAATGACGCGGCTGTGATCGCAGCTGTTCTTGTAAGCCCCGGCTTCCGCACCATGTTCAAACCACAGGGAAGTCCTGCAAATCATTCTGACGGAGACCCATTATGCCCGCACCGATCGAACTCTATTACTGGCCGACTCCGAATGGCTGGAAAATCTCCATCGCACTTGAGGAAATGGGCTTGGCCTATGATCTCAAGCCGGTGAATATCGGTGCCGGTGAACAGTTCGAGCCGGCCTTCCTCAAGATCAGCCCCAATAACCGCATGCCCGCCATCATCGATCCCGATGGACCGGATGGCCAGCCGATCTCGGTGTTCGAGAGCGGGGCGATCCTGCAATATCTCGGGCGCAAGTCCGGCCAATTCTATCCCGCCGACCCGCGCGCCCGCGCCGAAGTCGAGCAATGGCTGTTCTGGCAGATGGGCGGGCTCGGCCCAATGGCCGGTCAGGCGCATCATTTCCGCAGCTATGCCAAGGCAATCGAGCCCGATGAGAGCAAGCTGGAATACGGCAAGACGCGCTATACCAATGAGGTCAACCGGCTCTATGGCGTGCTGGAACGGGCCTTGTCTGACGGGCGCGACTATATCGCCGGCGAATATTCCATCGCCGATATGGCGATCTGGCCGTGGATCCTGCCGGAAGGCCAGGGCCAGGACCTTGGTGATTTCCCACGCCTGTCCGCCTGGATGGAGCGCGTCGGGGCACGGCCTGCGGTCAAGACTGGCCGAGCCCTCTACCAGGAATCACGCCGTGCGCTCGACGAAGACAGCGAGGCGGGCAAGCAGGCGCGCGCTCAGCTGTTCGGCCAGAAGGCCCGTGCCTGAGGCTGAGACGGCGCGCGGATTCGCCTTGCACGCGTAAGAGCTTGCCTCCGCCCGCCTGGCATTCGATGCTAGGGCGGGACAAAAAGGGGGCAAGCCCATGGCTGACGCCCCGGGCGCAGCACAATCTGGCGATCCAGCCGGTACACCGGAACTCGCACCACGGCGCCCCGGCGGATTGACGGGGGCTGAGGCTGCGCGTTTGCTCGCCACTGATGCCTGCCGCGCGGATACCTGTTCGCCTTGGGAGGCGTCGCCGATCGGCGTCACCGCATGGCTTCTCTGGCGCGCGATCCTCAAGGGTTTCAGACCGGTTTGGTTGATTGCTTCGCTGCTGGTGACGGTCTGGTTCGGCGCTCACGTCGTGATTGAGCGCGGCGGCATCGCCGCGATGACCCGCACCGAACCCGGTCTCGAGGCCCGCATCCAGTCGGCCCTGGCGGCCTCTGTCCCTGACGGGGTTGAGGCGCGTGATTACTGGGTCGGTCAGATGTCGCAGGCACTCGACGGCGATGCACGCCGGCGCGCCGATCTCGACCGCTTCCGCGCTTGGGCGGTGATTGGTCCCGATCTGATCGGCCGCGATCGGCTGGCGTTACAACATCTCGCTGGCCCAGCCGGGCCGGCTGTCTTGAACGCTCGCCTGAGCGCCGCCCCGCCCTGGGTACGCGATGACCGGTTGGCGCAGGGCTATCGTGAACTGATCGCCAACGACGCCGCGCGGCAGCTCGATCCACCGCAATTGGTGTTCGCACCGCCCGAGATACTGACGCGTCAGGCGGCGGCGCAATTCCACTGGTCGATTGCCGAGCACAGCGCCAATGCTTTCTTCAGCGGCCGGCTCAGCGGCCAGTTCGAATTGACCATGGTGCCCGGCCTTGTTGTCGGTGAGGGCGGCGATACGCGTTTGTATGGCGGTGTGCGTCAGCTCTATATGCAGGCCTGCGCCCGTGAGCCACAAATGAAGGGCTGTGAGACCGGCATTGTGCCGCCGCAGAGCTTTGACCCGGTACGCTATGCCTTGGCGGCGCTGGAAGCCGGTGTCGTCGATCTCAATCTGCCTACCAGTGTTATCCATGACGGGGCGCAGGTGTTGCAGGCGGCGCGCGAATCCGGACGGGTTCAGCCGGAGCTGGAGGCGCAATTGCGCGGCTGGGTCGAGACCGTCCTGCCACCAGACGAGATTTCCGCTGCCCTGCAGCGCGCGGCGCTGGCGCCAGATTTCGCCTTTTCCGCTCCGGGCCAGGCGCAGCGTCCACTGGCCGGCCAGATCGAACACCGTTCCGGTAGCGATACCGCCGCGCTGTCGCGTCTGCTCGACGATCTGGCGCGCATTCGCCGCACATCGTCGGCGATGACAGCGATCCGCGTCGTCTCGGCAATCAGTGAGCTTAACCAAGCCGATTATCTCGTGCGTATCTCAAACACGGCCGGCGACCGTCTTCTGGCGCTGCACCTGGCGCTCGGTGAGGGTGTGTTTCACCTGCTCGATTCAAGCGCAGAAGCCCACCGCCCGACGGCTCGATCGGTCAATTTGGCCTGGGCTGGACTACTTTCGACGGCGATTGTCCTGTTTTTGACTCTGGTTCGGCTGGCGACATCGCCTCTGGTGAGGCGGGCGAGTCGCCTGACAGCGCTGGACGCGCGGTTGTCGCGTTTATTCCTTGGTAGGAAAAGCTAACTGATTTAAAGGCTTATGGCATATTTTTCCTGAACTCTCTTAACCTTAAAGCAATTCTCTTTGCGCAGGATCGGTCTCGTTCGGAAGGCATTCGGACAGGATGGTGGCGCGGATGACAGATCCATAAGGATCGCATCCGCCGGTGTTACAGGGGAATGATCATGGCGTTTACCGACGTTGAAACTGCGCAAGTGCATGAAGCCGTTACCAGCGACCCGACAGGCGAAGATCTGTGCAAGCTGGGTATTCTGTACTCAACGGGCCAGGGCGGCGAAGTCGACTATGTCGAAGCCCACAAATGGTTCAATCTCGCGGCCCTGATGGGGTCCGAGCCGGCGAAATACTATCGCCAGGAAATCTCTGACCAGATGTCGACGATGGAAGTCGCCAGCGCGCAGCGTGCCGCTCGCGAATGGCTCTCCACCCGCCACTAGCTGATCACCGCACCCTCCTGTCCAGACGCTGCGGATTTGTAATCCGTTGCGTCTGGGACTGGCCGCGCGATTGCTGCCGGCAGGTGTTTCGATGGCTATCGTTTGTTGATCGCGTTCGCGATGGCGTAAGACATCGCCTGGTCGAGCGGCAGGATCGAATTCACATATTGCTCGATGAAGACATTGATCTCGGCCACCGTCGAACGGGGTACGAAGACGATGTCATTGCGGCGCAGCTGCAGCGCGTCGGCACCGTCGCGCCCGCGCAGGGCATCGCGCAGATTGACGGTGCGGCTCATCAATCCGCCGCCTGGTGCCCGCCGCAATATGGTGACTTCACCCCGCGCTGCCGTATCCATGAAACCACCCGCCAGCATCACTGCTTCCAGCGCCCCGATCGGGCTGGGTAAAGCGATCAGGCCCGGTGAATTGACCGCTCCACCGACAATGATGTTCTGCGGCCCAAGCGTCGCACGGCGCACTTCCACAATCGGCGAGACCAGCACATTTTGCGCATAGGCATCGGCGATGACGGTGGCGATCTCGTAATCGGTCTTGTTGGCGACCATGACATTGGCCAGCAGCGGCAGATTGATACGTCCGTCGGGGCCGATTTCTGCTGTGGTCGACAATTCCGGGGCCGAATGGACGGTCACATCGACGCTGTCACCGGGAAAGAAGCGATAATCCGGGTCAGTATCCTGCCAAGCGAGGAAATGTTGGCCGCCCCACTGCGCCGCTTCGGCACTCGGCGTCGGTGCATGGCTGGCACAGGCGCCAAGCCCGAATGAAGCCGCAAGGCACAGGCCCAGACTGATCGCACGCATGAATAATCCCTCGGATTCGCTCAATGAGTGATTTCAGACCCGTTTGGATAAGAAAAAATTAAGCGCAGCGAGGCCCTTATGGAGTCATGACTCGCGATCATCACACAAGCGGCCCGAATGAGGCCCCGGCGACCGGCCTTGGCTCGGGCACGCGCGGCGATCTCGACCTGTTCGATGTCATTGCCCTGGCATGGTCGGAGAAGGGTTTCATCGCCCTGGTGTTTGCAGTTCTGTTCGCCCTCGGGGTCGCCGCTTCGCTCACCATGCTGAAGCCGACCTATCAGGCACATTCAACGCTGATGATTCTGCAGGGCGATAATCCGACGCCAGCCACCGCCGGTTCCGGCGATGCCTTCATTCTTGCGCAGGTCATGCAGTCGGAGAGCCAATTGCTCAGTTCGGCCACGGTGTTGCGCCGCACGCTCGATGCGCTCGGGCCGGAACAGATCCTCGGTGAAGTGGTGCTTGGGGATGCTGACACTGCGGCGCTGAAAACCCTGTCGAATTCCTTTTCACTGGCGCGGGAGCCCAACTCCTCCGCCATCGATGCGAGTTATTCGGCCAGTTCGGCAACCCGCTCCGCACTGGTGTTGAACGCAATCATCGACGCCTATCTGGCTTATCGCGAGGAAGTGCTGATCGAAACCGGTGTCGCCGGGCTAACGGTCCGGCGCAACCAGGCCAATGAATCTGTGCAGGCAGCCCAGGCGGCACGTGATGATTTCCTGTTGCAACATGACCTGTCGAATTTCGAGGTCGAACAACAAACGACGGACACGCTGGTCGGTGATCTGACCGATCGGGTCAATACCTCCAGCGCCAACCTCGAGTCCGCGCGCGCCGGGGCCGCCGCGATTCGCGACCGGCTGCGTAGCGTGCCGGAGAATATCGAGCTTTATGTCGAGAATGGCATAGACGGGGTCCTGCTGGATCGCCAGTCGGAACGGGCGCGGCTGTTATCGCGCTATCAGGCCGGCGCGCCCGCCGTTGTCGCGATTGATCGCGAGATCGCGGCCATCGAGACCTTCCTGGCCAGCGGTACGGCCGACGGGCGCGGCCAGAGCCGAACCGGTCCCAATCCGGTGCGTCAATCGCTGGAAACTGATCTGGCGACCCGCGAAGCCAATGCTCAGGCGGAGTCCTCACTGCTCGCAACCCTGCAGCAGCAATTGCGGGTCAATCGCGATGCGGCGGCGCGCTTGCGCCAACTCGAGCCGGAATTCACCCGACTGGAACAAAATGTCGTCGCGGCAGAACAGGCCGCCGCCATCGTCGCTGGTCAAGAAGCCACCGCTTCGGCGCGCCGTTCCTCGACCTTGGGCGGTGCCGATGCCGTGCGCCTGATCGATCGCGCCACGCCGCCCTTGCAGGCCAAATCGATGAAAAAGCTGGGCCTGATCGCCGCCTTTGTAATGGCCGGTGGTATTGCCCTGTTCTCCGGGCTGATGCGCGGATATTGGCGCGTCTATATCGGTGTACGTGCCATGCCCGCGCCGGCACGCCAGATGCAACCGATTGACGGGGCTGCGACAGCCCAAGCCGGGCCGGCGGCCAATGATCTGCCGCCCGATATTCCGATCCTGGCGCGGGTGTTCGAACGCACAGCGTAAGCGGCGCGTTAACTCCGTTTGCCGCAAGCTGCCGCGACGACTCATCGAATCGCGACGGATGTGAACCAGCCCATGAATTTGACGGCCGAATTGTCCCAGCTGATCGATCAGCTCGAACCGATTGCCCGACCGGGCGGTCAGGGGCGGGCGCTGATGGTGATGGGCTCGCGTCCCGGCGCCGGCGCCTCGACGGTCGCACGCGAACTGGCACGGCTGGCGGCGCTGCGCTCGCAGCGCGGTGTCTGGCTCTATGATCTTGATTTCTCTGACAATGCCCAGGCCCGCGCCGCGCACGCACAAGGGCCGGTCTTCGACGCCGCGCTTGGGCGTGAGCCCTTCTGGTCGCTGAAAACCGGCACCGGACGGGCCCGGATCGTGGCGCGTCAATCGGTGGTCGCCAATCTGTTTGTGACTGAATTACAGAGCGAGCCCGATGCTGTGCAGCAGGTTGGCTTGCGCGCTGCGCCCGAATACTGGGCCGCCGTGCGCGAAGCGATCGATCTGGCGATCATTGATGCACCGAGTAACTCCAAGGCACCGCTCAGCCTGGCGGCCGATCTTGATGGCGTGATTCTTGTTGCGGATGCCCGCGATCCCAATAGCGCGGGAATTCTGGCCCGCCGGGCCGCGATCGAGGCGCGCGGCGGTGTCGTTGCCGGTCTGATCCTCAATCGGACGGATCGATTCCAGAGTGCGGCATGAGCCCGATCGCCGCCCGCGAGCCGTTATTCCTGAGCGTTTTGCGCCAGGCACCCGGCCTGCGTTCGGTGCGTTTTGCCGAAGCCGGTTTCACGGTTGTCGGGCTGTTTCTATTTTCTCAAGCGCTGATCGGTCCGCTGTTTGCGCCGTCCGGAAGCGACGAGACCTCGGTGATCCTGCGATTGATGTGGCTGCCGGTCTACGGGCTGACGATCCTGCTGATGCTGGCACGGCCCGGCGCTGTCCTGCGGACTCTGAGCAATAATCTTCTGTTGGTTGGCCTGATCGCGCTGATGGCGGTTTCGGTGATGTGGTCGGTGGCACCGGACGTGACGATACGGCGGACCTTTGCGTTGGCCATGAGTGCATGTTTCGGTCTCTGGATAGCCTCGCGCTGGTCCTGGCGCGAGATGATCCTGTTGATCGCCACGACTTTCGCTCTGCTCGGGCTAACCAGCACTTTCATGGCACTGGCTGTACCGGCCATGGGCGTCGATCATGTCGTTCACCCCGGTGCCTGGAAGGGCGTGTTCTGGGAAAAGAACACGCTCGGCGGCGTGATGGCCTGGGGTGTGGTCAGCGGACTGGCGGCGATCCGTGTTGATCCGAAACACTGGTTGTTCTGGGCCGGCTGTACGGCGATGTGCGTGGCACTGGTCCTGCTCTCGACGTCGAAAACCGCGCTGCTGTCCTGCCTGCTGGGCACGGGCCTGGCGATCGGGATCGCCTTGTGCCGGCGCGGCTTCGGCTTTGCCTCGCTGATGATTTTTCTCGGCCTGACCGGCGGTATCACGATTGCGACCATCATGCTGGTCGCCCCGGTCGAGGCGCTGGAAGCGCTCGGGCGTGATGCGACCCTAACCGGGCGGACCGATATCTGGGGCGTTCTGATCGAGGAGATTCGCACCGTGCCCTGGACCGGCTATGGTTACATGGCCTTCTGGTCCGCCGAGAACGGACCCGTGTTCTGGGTTCGGCAGGCAACCCATTGGGACGTGCCGACGGCGCATAATGGCTGGATCGAGATCGCGCTGGCGATCGGTATTCCCGGCGTCGTGATGACGGCCTTGGTGTATTTTCAGGCGCTGTTGCGCGCGGTCGGGCGAATTTTCAACGGCCCGGAGACCTATTGGGCGCTGGGCTTTATCTCGATGATCCTGCTGGTCTCAATCAGCGAAAGCAATCTGGTGCACCAAAATTCGCTCGGCTGGGTGATGTTTGTCGCCACCTCCGCTAAACTGGCTGAACGGCGCGAGCGCTAGCCGGCACCGACGCCGCTCGGATTGTGGGCCGCAGGCGTGCCGGCTTGGCCATAGAATTTCGGCTCCAGACCTTTGAACCAGAATAATTTCCCGACGCCTTGTACTGCCTTGTCAAACGCTTTGACTGATAGTTTCGGGCGCAGAGGCAAGGCCAGCAGGGCGAGCGGGGCGTAAACCAGCATCTGGGCCAGGCCGACGGCCATCCAGAAGGCAATCCTCGCCGGATTAATGGCGTTCGGGCGGGCGCAATTCTGTGTCGCGCCCTGACCGAAGGCAAAGCTGCGCGCCAGCAGGTGGGACCAACCGGTCCGCGCGGTGCCAACCACTTCGACCGCTTTCGCGCGGGCGGACCAGCCGAAGCGGGCCCCTTGCGCGGCGAGCAGGGCGAAGAAGGCATCATCCTCGCCGCCGATCTGATTGAGCGCAGGGTCGAAGGGCTGATCCGGCAGTTGGAAGGCGGCGCGGTCGATTAGTGAGTTGCCACTCCCGAAGGGCTCGTGAAGCAAGCTGTCGGTCGCTGGACCGGCGCGCGAATAAAGCCGCGCCGCGAGTTGGCCGGGCAGGCTGTCCGGTGCGTCGACCTCGGCGCGAAGCGGGCCGAATACGACCGGGACATCAAGCGTCTGCGCCGTATCCAGCAAGGCACCGAGCCAGTCGACGGAGGCGATTTCGTCATCGTCGAGGAAGGCGATATAGCGTCCGGTCGCGGCCGCAAAGCCGGCATTGCGCGCATTGGAAACACCCGGCTCAGGTTCGTGCACATAAATCACCGGGCAACGCGCGACAGCGCGGGCATTGTCAGCGATACAACGCGCCGAGGCATCGGGGGCATTGTCGACAATGATGATTTCCTCGGGCCGCCGCGATTGCGCCAGTACGCTCTGAATGGTGACGCGCAGGCCCTCGGGACGGTGCATGGTCGGGATTACGACTGAAACTGTCATTGGCTGCGCCCCATTTCGGTCATCGCTTCAGACACAGTCAGGACCCGTGCACCGCTGCGCTCGACAGCGTCGCAAACCCGGGCCAATTGCTCCGGCGTACAGCCCCATTCAGTGGGCTCGTCCTGCACATCGTGGAGATAGAAGATCAGCCAGCCTGGATCCTGAATCAGCGCTTCGGCCGCTTCAATCGCGCGGGCAATGCCCGCTTCGCCGCCATCGACGGGAACGGATTTGAGCAGATTGCGGTCGCAGGGCCCACGATTGATCGCCGCCTCGATGCCGCGCAGCGAGCGAAATCGGTCACTCAAGATGCGTTTGACCGCTGGAGTCGCAACGCCATAGGGATAAGCGAAGCTGTCGAGCGGGCCGGTATAGCCCAGCGCGCGCAGGCCCGCCTCATTGCGCTCGATATCGGCGAGCAATTCTGCTTCGCCGACGCTGGATCCGTCGAGATGGCTGTGGGTGTGGCAGCCGATCTCATGGCCGGCATCCGCCAGGCGCTGCAAATCATCGCCATCGAACATCGGTCCGTGATGGGTGTCGGTGCCGGCATAACCGGCCGAAGCGTAATAAGTGCCGCGCCAACCATGACGCTCGAGCAGCGCTGCGCCGGTCGTGGCCGCGGAACGCGGAAAGTCGTCAAAGCTGAAGCTGACGAGCCCATGGTCGAGATCGACGCTGAGCGGCGCGCGTGCGGCCATCCGGGCCCAGCGGCGGGAGAATTTGGCGATCAGGCCGCTGGCAGGCTGGTAGGGTGCGTTCATCAGATGGCCTCCGCAGCCCAGCTGGCGCGCCAGAGTTTTAGAGCCGCCGTGCGTAGCCGCACCGGCAGGTTCTCGCTATTGGCCACACGCGCCCAAAGTCCGCGTAACAGACGCTGGAAGGGAATGGCGCCGAGCGTGCGGGCGGCACGCGCTCCAGGCAGCACCGCCAGATGCGGGTGCTTGTGCAGCAGACGGGCGTAATTGACCGCCCCGTCACGGAATTTCTGCAACAGCGAGTCGGTGGTCTGCAGCCCGGCATGGCGCGCCGGATTGTCGAGATGGATCAGTTGATGATGGCGCGCAGCGCGCACCGCCCAGTCAACATCCTCAAAGCCCCAGCCGGTGAAACCGGTGTCAAACGGCACGCCGCGCATGACGCTGGCGCGGACCAGAAGATTGCTGGAGCAATAGGCGGTTGGCCCGATCAGAGCGCGGGCGGCGGCGTTCTTCTCGTCACTGGTTCGGGCGAGGACGGCATGAAGCTGATAGCGCTCATCGTCCGGTTCGATGGTCTCATAGCCGCCAAAGGCCGCGTCGAAATCATCCAGCTCGATGCGATCGAGATAGGCTTGCAGAAATTCGTCATCGCCGGGCTGCATATCCGCGTCGAGGTAAAGCAACCAGCGGCCACGGGCCTGTCGCGCCAGCAGATTGCGGCCGGCGGACCGGCCGATATTCTGCGCCGCGCTCAACAATCGGGCCGGAGCACTCAAGGCGCGGATCGTGCGCGCCACCGCTTCGTTGAGCGCCGGATCGGGACAGCCATCATCGAGCAGCACGATCTCGATATCGCGCCGTACGCCGATCAGCGGATTGAGCGCAGCGGCGAGTGCCGTCGGATCATCGCGATAGAAGGGCACCAGGATGGACAGTGTCGTCCGGTCGGATCTTTGCCAGGCGGTATTGGCCAGTTCGGCGAATTGCGTCTGTGATGGATCGGTCATGATGGGGCCCCCGCCGGTTTGATCAGTGCACGTGCATCGGCCAGCCAGCTGCGGCAGTCCGAGATATTGAAGAGCAGGGCGCAGCCGACATAGACAATGCCGCCCGTCATCGCTTGAGCGACAAGCATCAACCATGCCGACTCGATGGCCGGCAGGGCATAGACGGCAGCCGCCATCACCCCGGTTGCCGCAGCAGCCCGCAACCAGTCATTCCAGGGCAGGGGCAGCGGGAAATGTTTCCGGCCCAGCCAGGCGCAGACGAGCAAGGCGATAAAATAGGCGATCACCGTCGCCGCAGCGGCGCCGGCAATCCCGAACATCGGGATGAAGACCAGGTTGAGGCCAAGATTGAGCAGGGCTGCACCGGCCATGATGATGGCCATGCTGGCAGTGCGGCGCTTGAGCGTGAAGGCTTCGTGGAAATAATAGGTCATCATCCCCTTCATCAGGCCGGACAAAGCGATCCAGGGCAGGATGACCGCTGCCTGTTCACGCAGATTCTCGCCAATGATGATCGTGGTCAGCGGCACGGCGACCAGCGCCAGACCGGCGGCGGCGGGAAAGGCGACCAGGGCCATCAGCCCGGCGGCCCGGCCCGCGACCTCGCGGGCGGCTTCGGCGCCTTTGCTCTCCAGGGCCTTGATCGTCAGTGGCCAGACGGCAGCGCCGAACCAGATGAAGATAATGTCGAGCAGGCGATCAGCCAGGCCGTAGCCGGCGGCATACATGCCCACTGCGCCTTGGCCTAGAAAGGCGGCGATCAGGAAGCGGTCACCGACCGAGAGCAATTCTTCAAACACCAGCGAAGCGGAGACGGGCGCGCCATAGCGGGCATAGACTTGGGCGCGCACGACCTGACGGCGACCCGAGGCCGCGCGGCGCAGCATCACCGGCAGATCGACGAACAGTGCGACGGCTGCGGCGATGGCCGAACCCATGAAAATGCCGGCGGCACCGAGATCAGTGGTGAAAATGATACCGACGCCAATCACGAAGCCGAGCATGAGATAGCCCGCCTCGAGCGCGGAAAAGCGGCCGATATCACCGGCGGCCCGATGCGTGACCAGGCCAATTTGCAACAGGGCCCGCAACACCAGCGCCACGGCGGCGAAGGCGAGGGCGGTCTTCAACCGCATGTCAAAGGGCAGGAAGACCAGCGCCGTGATAATCAGAACCGCGCCCGCCAGGGCCATCAGCACGAACATGCCATAGGCCGTCGCGAGATGATCGGCGAGGCGGCGACGCGTTTCGGCACGGGCATGGAAGCGCGCAATCGCCGCCTCCAGCCAAGTGAAGCTCGCCATATGAAACAGGGAGAGCGCGGCCAGAGCGAGCGCGTATTGACCATAGTCATCGGCGGAGAGCAGACGCGTGAAAATCGCCACGCCGCCGAAGCCGACAATTGCTTGGGTTAGTTGTACGGGAAGATATCCCAGAAGATGCCGTCCAAGCATGAAACGCTCCACTCGCCTATAACGCGAAGCTTGCAAGATGAGTGCCGCCCGAAAGGGGATTGTCGCCGCCATCGCAGACGTTCACCCTGCGATAAGGGCTGGTGCGCTATCAAGGCAGTGGGGACGGCCCGGACGGGCCGGAAATATAAGCGGAATCAAGTCTATGGATGTTGCATCAAAACGGCCCAGTGAGCTGACGGAAGCCGAATCTCAGGCTTGGCGCGCCTTCGTCGCGGCCGATTCGGCGCTCGCCAGTCCGTATTTTGCGCTGGAATTTGCGCAATGCTGCGAAGAGGCCCGCGATGACACGCGCGTCCTCATTGTTCGCCGCGCCGGGCAGATCGTCGGATTCCTGCCGCTGCATACTGGCAAACTTGGTTATGCGCGGCCCCTGGCCGGGCCGATGGGCGATGTTCAGGGTGTGATCGCCGAACCGGGGATCGAGCTGGATCTGCATGAGGTCCTGCGCAAGGCGGGGCTGCCGCTATTTGCCTTCCATGCCGGATTGTCGAGCCAGACGTCTTTTCTCAACAATGCTGATGAGATCGTCGCGTCCTGGATGCTCGATCTGTCTGAAGGCTATGACGCTTGGGAGGAGCGCCGCCGCCAGGTCGATTCCAAGGCGATACGGACCCTGCGTGGCCGCCGCCGCAAACTGGAGGAACTCGACCGCGGTCATCGCTATGTGATGGAGGAGACTAGTCCGGAAGCCTTCGACCGGATGATGGAATGGAAGGGGCAGCAATACGCCGCGACCAATGTCTTCAACGTTTTTTCCGTCGCCTGGACCCGCGATCTCCTCAAGGCCGTGCTGCGCCGCAAGGGTGAGTTTTTCTCTGGCTCCTGTTCCTCGCTCTATGTGGGTGATCAGCTGGTCTCGGTGCATATCGGCATGGAGAGCGACCGGCTGTCGCACTACTGGTTCCCGGCTTATCACGCCGACTATGGCCGCTTGAGCGCCGGTGTCCTGTTGTTGACCGAGGCGGCGCGGGCTGCCGCGGCCAAGGGACATGTTGCGCTCGAACTCGGGCCGGGCGATTTCCAGTTCAAACGCGACCTGTCGAGCTATCAGATTGGTCTGGCCCGCGGCTGTATCGCCAACCCGTCGCTTTTGCGCGCGACCCGCGATGCTGGCCAGGCCCTGAGCCGTGCGGCCGAGACGGCACCGATTGGTCCGGCCAAGGCATGGCCGGGCAAGCTGATGCGCAAAATTGACCGTCTCAGCGGGTTTTACGCGCTATGACCGGACCCAACCGCCGCTCTGTTCTCGCCGCCGCCGGTCTCGCCTCCATGGGCCTGCCCGGTTGCGCCCGGGCCCAGACCAGCCGGCTGGAATTATGGAATAACGCCACCGGCCCGCATCTGCGCGGCGCCGTGCTGGCTCAGCGCCGGGTTTTCCCCGAACTCGACGGCAGGGAGTTTCTCGGCTCTGGTGCGGTGGGCGTGCCGGTGACCGATGCGGCCTTGCGTGAACTGTCTGCCAGCGGCGCCAATCTGGTCGTCTTGTCCCATCCCGGCACGGTCGCCGAATGGGCACCCTATGAGCCTGATCTGGCGGTCGAGGACCACCTCAATGATCTCGTGCGCCGCTGCGAGCTGGCCGGCCTGTATGTCGTGATCGGATTTCGTACCGGACCGGGACGCAGCGAGTTCACCTTCCATCGTGAGGATGCCGGCAGCTGGTTTCCCGCCTCAATGATCAATGATGATGTCTGGACATCGAGTGAGGCGCATGACGGTTGGGACATGATGTGGCGCCGGACTGCGGAACGCTTCCGCGACCGCGCCAATGTCGCTGGTTATCTGTTGATGGTCGAGCCGAACGCCAATCAGGCGGCGCCCGGCCCCGATGGCGGTGATCTGGATCAATGGGATCCGGAACTGCTCGCCGAGCAGGTCGCCGGCACACCGGCCGACTGGCCGGCGCTGGCACGGCGGCTGGCGGCCGTGATCCGCGAACATGACACCGAGACCCCGATCCTGATCAATCCGGACGGCTTTGGACATAGCAGTTTTGCCCAGCTGCTGGATTTGAACTCTGCCCCCGGCATCGTGCTGGCGGTGCATGATTACAGTCCGCGCGGCTATACGCATCAAGCACGCAATGCCGGGATTGATTTTGAACGCGGCGAAGCGGAATTCATGCCGCCCGATGCAGCGCGCTGGATGATGGGTGAGTTTGGTGTGGCGCGCTGGGCACCGCAGGCGGCGCACTATCTACAGCGACGGGCTGTGTCGCTGGAACGGGCCGGTGCCGGCTGGGCCATGTTCCGCTGGGATAGTGGCTGGCGGGTCTATGAAGACCGCGAAAACATGTTCAACCCGGCCTACGGATCCGATCCCGACGCGGTCAATCCGGTGGCGGATGCTCCTATGCTGGGAACTTTGCGCGATCTGTGGGGACGCAACCGGCTGCGGCCGTCGTCACTGCTGCGCCGCTAGCGGATATTCAGCTTGTCGCCGAGCAGGGCAGGCAGGGTGCGCAGCATGATCACCAGATCGAACCAGAAATTGGCGCGCGCGATATAATCGACATCCCATTTGATGCGTTCGCGGGCGGCTTCGGGCGAATGTAGCGGACCGCGTGAGCCATTAATCTGGGCCCAGCCGGTAATGCCGGGTTTGACGCGATGGCGGTGAGCATATTCGGCCACCAGTTTGGAAGTTTCGGTGCCGCCCGTGCGCATCCCCGGCGCATGCGGGCGCGGACCGACCAGCGACATCTCGCCGCCGAGCACATTCCACAATTGTGGCAATTCATCCAAGCTGGTACGGCGCAAAAAGCCACCCAGTCGCGTGACGCGCGGATCGTCAAACTCGACCTGGCGCACAGTCTGCGTGTCCCGCTCGATCGAGTGCCGCATCGAGCGGAATTTATAGACGGTGATCATGCGCCCGTTAAAGCCTTCGCGCTTCTGGCGGAAAATGGCCGGCCCGCGGCTTTCCAGCCGGACCGCCAAGCCGATCACCAACATGATCGGCAACAGGCCGATCAACATGATCGAAGCGAAGATCATATCCTGCAAGCGCTTGGCAATCAGATGGCCGATGCGTTCCTCAAAACCGCTCATCCGTGCTGCCTGTACCCCGACCACGTCTTCCAGACTGGTCGTGTCGGGATCGAAATGATCCAAATCGAGCAGAAGGCAGACCGGTTGTGGCAGGGCGCGCAGCTTGGATAAGAGGATGCGAACCCGCGCTTCTGCCTTCGGCGTCACGGTCAAAACGATGCGGTCGACATCGGGCAAAGTACCCCAATTGAACAGATCATCGGTATCGCCCAGATAGGGCGCCCCGGCGAGCTGTGACGGGCTGCGCGCCTTGCGGTCGTCGAAAATGCCGACGACATTGACGGTGCCCGAGCCCTTGTTGGCGGCGATCAGCTTGCGTGCATTGACCGTCGCACCCACCAACACGACATTGCGCGCGAGCCGGCCAGCCTTGGCCCAATGCTCGATAAACCCGGCATAGATGATGTGCAGCAGCGTCACCGCAGACGTCGCCGTGATTGCGAAGCCGGCGATTAGATCGACCGTGCGTGGGGCTGTCAGATGCGCCAGCGCGAGAATCGCCGCGCCGCTCAATCCGACCGCGATGAAGGCGGTCAGCACGCGGTAAATCACGATCCCGCGTGGATCGATCTTGTAGAGGCCGAATAAAATCAGTAGCGCCGGCGTCAGAATGGCGAAGGCGGCCAGCGGCAGCAATTCGCCGGCTGGCACCTGGTTGACCGCGCCGCCGGCGACCGCGAAGGCGCCCGCCGTGCTGATGATGGCAATGGCGAGGACGTCGATGGTCTGCAGCAAATGACCGAGCGCCTTGCGATTGACGCGGTGTTGCGGTGCTCGGGCCTGCGCTCGCATGTGGGCGCGGGTGAGAGCGGCCGCATCAGCCATGACCGGCCGGACACCGTCGGTCATGTCGTTGGCTGGGCCGCTTTGCGGCTGACGTCGTGAGTTGGAGTATTCCAAGGCCAAACCTCTCTTCGAAGCCGTCAAGCTAGCGCAATGAACACAATATTCCGTTGAGAAGCGTGGTTAGCGAAATCTTGACGCGGCGCGGTCCAGACAAAATCGGGGCTGGTGTTTTGCTGCGGCGCAGCATAAAAGCCCCGACTGGCCTGCGCGCGACGGCGCGCCGACACCGAATGGATATATCTGATGAACCAATCTCCCCTTGCCGTGTTTGCGGAACGCGTCGCCGCAACTGTCCTCAATCGCGGCGATGGGCCGGAGCTGAGCCCGACACGGATCCGGGTTGAGCTTCTGGCCGGTTTGACGGTTGCCCTTGCGCTGGTGCCCGAAGCGGTGGCCTTCGCCTTCGTCGCCGGTGTGCCGCCGCTGGCCGGTCTGTATGCCGCTTTCATCGTCGGCCTCATCACGGCCGTTTTCGGCGGACGTCCGGGGATGATCTCCGGTGCGACTGGCGCGCTGGCGGTGGTCATCGTGCATCTGGTCTCGACGCACGGCATCGAATACCTGTTCGCCACCGTCGTGTTGATGGGGATTATCCAGGTTACCGCCGGTGTGTTGCGGCTGGGAAAATTCATCCGCATGGTGCCGCATCCGGTGATGCTCGGCTTCGTCAACGGCTTGGCCATCGTGATTTTCCTGGCTCAGCTCGACCAGTTCAAGATCGTCAACGAGACCGGCGAGCATGTCTGGATGACCGGCATGCCGCTCATGCTGACGCTGGGCCTCGTCATACTCACGATGTGCATCATCCAGTTCTGGCCGAAAATTTCCAAATCCATCCCGGCCCCACTTGTGGCAATCGGCATCGTCGCCGCGCTGGTGATTGGTTTCAACATCCCCGTCTCGCGCGTCGGTGATCTCGCCTCGATCGCCGGCGGCCTGCCGCAGTTTCACATCCCGGCCATGCCGTTCAATCTGGAATCGCTCGAAATTATCCTACCCTATGCCTTCATCCTTGCGGCAATCGGCCTGATCGAGAGCCTGCTGACGCTCAACCTGGTCGGCGAAATCACCGGTCAGCGTGGCGGGGCCTCGCGTGAATGTGTCGCCCAGGGCGCGGCCAATATCGTCACCGGCTTTTTCGGCGGCATGGGTGGTTGCGCCATGATCGGCCAGTCGATGATCAATGTGAAATCGGGCGGACGCCTGCGTATGTCCGGCATTTCGGCGGCGCTGTTCCTGCTGGCCTTCATCCTGTTCGGTTCCGGTCTGATTGAACAGATCCCGCTCGCCGCCCTGGTCGGCGTCATGTTCATGGTTGTGATCGGAACCTTTGCCTGGCAGAGCATTCTCGTGCTGCGCCGTATCCCGCGCAATGACGCCTTCATCATCCTGCTGGTTACCGGCGTGACGGTGTATAGTGATCTCGCCGTCGCGGTGATCGTCGGCGTGATCGTTTCGGCGCTGTTCTACGCCTGGAACGCGGCGTCGCGCATCCATGCCCGCACCGAGACCAATGAAGCGGGCGCCCGGGTCTACAAGGTCGAGGGACCGCTCTTCTTCGGCTCTGCGACCGGCTTCATGGAATTGTTCGACATCGCGGGCGACCCGCAGCGTGTAATCGTCGATTTCAACGAATCGCGCATTGTCGACCAGTCGGCACTGCAGGCGATCGAGGATCTGGCGGCCAAGTATGACGCCGCCGGCAAACAGCTGGAATTGCGCCATCTAAGCCATGATTGCCACCAGCTCCTCACCCGCGCCGGCCAGCTGATGGTCGATGCTGATGATGACCCGGAATATGCGCTGGCGGTTGATTATCAGGTTCGTCTCGGTCGCATGGGTGGCGCTCACTAGCGAGCGGACACTCGGTCTTTCTCGGTTTCTGCCCGTGTTACAGAACCGTTAGTTTGTCGCTTTGGTGCGGGCGCTCTAGTCTCCCCCTTGATCTTTGGACTCTTTGGGGGGGCAAAATGACCCGATACCTGCTGGCACTCGCTGCATCGACCATTCTGTGTACATCGCCTGGCCTGGCCTGGCAGGACGCCGAGGCGGCGGACGACGCGGCCTCCGCCGATTGGGATGTCGCCAATCCCGGGCTTGAGATGCGCCAGGTGCCGCTCAATGTCACCGAAGGCACCTGGATGAGCCTCGATGTCAGCCCGGACGGGCAGACCATCGCCTTCGATCTGCTCGGTGATATCTACACCATTCCGGTGACCGGCGGCGAAGCGACCAATATCGCCTCCGGCATGCCGTGGGAAATCCAGCCGCGCTTCTCGCCCGATGGCAGCCGTATCGCCTTCACCTCGGATCGCGGGGGCGGCGATAATATCTGGACCATGAATGCTGATGGCTCCAATGCCGCCGCGCTGACGCATGAAACGTTCCGCCTGCTCAATAACCCGACCTGGAGCGCGGATGGCCGCTATATCGCGGCGCGCAAGCATTACACGACCCAGCGCTCGGCCGGTGTCGGCGAAATCTGGATGTATCACGTGCTCGGCGGCGACGGCGTGCGCCTCGTCGACCGGCCCAACGAGAACTTCCAGAAAGAGCTCGGCGAGCCGATGTTTTCGCCCGATGGGCGCTATGTCTATTACACGATGAACACGACGCCGGGTAACAGCTTCGTCTATGCCCAGGATTCCAACGGCGATATCTTCGATATCCTGCGCTATGACATGGAGACCGGCGAGACCTCGACGGCGGTTGACGGGGCTGGCGGCGCGGTGCGCCCGACGCCATCACCGGACGGGCGCTACATGGCCTTCGTGCGCCGTGAGCGCATCCAGTCGACGCTTTACATCAAGGATCTGCACAGCGGCGAGGAACGCCGTCTGGTCGGCAATCTCGATCAGGACATGCAAGAAACCTGGGGCGTTACCGGCATGTATCCGAATATGGACTGGATGCCTGACAGCCAATCAATCGTCTATTGGGCCGGCGGCCATATCCACCGCGTCGATCTGGCCACCGGTACGATCAGCGACATTCCATTCTCCGTCAACGACACCCGCGATATCGTTGATCCACCCCGGCCCGAGGTTGAGGTCGCTCCGACGACGTTTGAAACCCGCATGCCGCGCTTTGCCACCGCCTCACCGGACGGCAGCCAGATCGTGTTTGAAAGCCTGGGCCAATTGTGGGTTCGCAATGCGTCGGGTGACGCGGCTCCACGCCGTCTGACCGGCAATAATGGTGATCGCCGCGAGCTCTTTCCGACCTGGTCGGCCGATGGCCGCACCATCGCCTTCGTGACCTGGGATGACCAGACGCTCGGCTCGATCCGCACGATCTCGGCGCGCGGAGGCCGCGAGACCGTGGTCACCTCCGAGCCGGGCCATTACCGCCGGCCACGCTTCTCGCCCGATGGCTCGACCATCGTGTTCGAAAAGGGCACGGGCGGTTATCTGACCGCTCCGGAATGGTCGGAAGCGCCGGGCATCTACACCATCCCTGCGCGTGGTGGCGCGATGTCGCTGGTGACCGAGGACGGCGAAAATCCGCAATTTGCCAACCGCAATGACCGCGTCTTTGTCACCCGCGGCGGTGACGGCACCTCGCTCGTTTCAATGGATCTGAATGGCACCAATGAGCGCGTTCATGCCACCGGCGAACTGGTGACTGAATACGAAGTCTCGCCAGCGGGCGATCATGTCGCCTACCGCCAGAATTACGATGTCTTCGTCAGCCCGCTTCTACCCGGTCCGCAATCGGTCGGTGAGAGCCGCACCAGCGGCGCCTTGCCAACAACGGAGCTGTCGGGCAATGGCGGCACTTATTTCCATTGGAGTGATGGCGGCCAGCAGGTCAATTGGAGTATGGGGCCGGTCTTCTACTCGGCCCGGATCGAGGATTTCCGTCCCGATCCGAATGCTGAAGACGGTGAGGGCTATACCCCGCCGACCGAAGGCGTCAATCTGTCGATGACGGTCACGGCCGACCACCCAACCGGGCTCACAGCCCTGGTTGGTGCGCGTATCATCACCATGGCAGATGATGATGGCGGCGTGATCGAGAACGGCACCATACTGATCGACGGCAATCGCATCACGGCGGTTGGCGCCGATCTCGAGGTGCCGGAAGGCGCCCGTGTGGTTGATGTCTCCGGGCATACGATTACGCCGGGCTTCATCGATTCCCACGCCCATGGACCGGAAGGCACAGACGATATCATTCCCGAGCAGAACTGGTCTGATATCGCCCATCTCGCCTTCGGGG
Source organism: uncultured Maricaulis sp. (assembly GCF_963975345.1). Taxonomy (NCBI): domain Bacteria; kingdom Pseudomonadati; phylum Pseudomonadota; class Alphaproteobacteria; order Maricaulales; family Maricaulaceae; genus Maricaulis; species uncultured Maricaulis sp. Next base: position 95,823 of record NZ_CAXBGE010000011.1, read on the forward strand.
TCACGACGGTCCACAACCCGTCGAGCCAGGCCAGCCATATCTTTGCCGCGAGCGAATACGAGCGGGCCGGCCGACTGCTTGCGCCGCGGATCTATTCCAGCGGTGAGATCGTCTATGGCGCCCGCGCGCCATCGGTCTATGCCGAAATCAACAGTCTCGATGATGCCGAACAGCATGTGTTCCGCCTGGCGGCGCAAGGCGCCCTTTCGATCAAGAATTATAACCAGCCCCGCCGTGACCAGCGTCAGCAGGTCGTCGCCGCCGCGATGGAAGCGGACCTGCTCGTCGTGCCGGAGGGCGGCTCCAATTATCATATGGATATGTCGCTGATCGCCGACGGCAATTCCTCACTGGAACACAATCTGCCGGTCTCGATGATCTATGAGGACGTGCTCAGCCTGTATTCCCAGACCCATGTCACCTATTCGCCAACCCTGGTCGTCTCCTATGGCGGTCTCGCTGGTGATCCGTATTGGCGCCAGGCGACGGATGTCTGGCTACACCCGATCCTGTCGCGGCACGTGCCGCCCTCCATGCTGGCGGCCAGTTCGGTCCGCCGCACCACGGCGCCGGAATCGGATTTCGTTGATGATGATAATGGCCGAGTCGCGCATCTCTTGATGCAACGTGGTGTCGATGTCGTCATCGGCGGTCATGGCCAGGAAGAAGGCCTCGCGGCGCATTGGGAGATGTGGTCGCTGGTGCGTGGTGGTTGGACTCCGCTGGAGGCTCTGCGGGCCGCCACAGTGATGCCGGCACGCCATCTGGGCTTTGATCACGATCTCGGCTCGCTCGAGGTTGGCAAGCTCGCTGATCTGGTGATCATGCGCGCCAATCCGCTTGAGGATATCGGCAATACGGACGAAATCGATTTCGTGATGCTCAATGGCCGTCTCTACGATGCCGAGACCATGAATGAGACCGTCACCGGTGATCATCAGCGTCAGCCCTATTTCTGGGAATAGGTCTGGTCACATCCGGCATGAAAAGGGGCGGTCTCCGGAGCGCCCTTTTTTATGCGTGCTTGCCCCATTGCCGTCTGCCCGCGCTGGGCTAAACTTGCGGCAAAGGGGATCACTCATGCCATTTTCAAAGCGGCGGCGTATGGCCGTGATTATCGTCATCCTGCTCGCTGTGGCAGGACCGGTCGGGATATTCGCGCCGGGGCGGCTACATCAGCAGAACTTTGAGCGCGAGGCGCGGTCCGCTGCCGAGGCTTATTCGGTGCGCATTGTTCGCGACGAGTTTGGCGTGCCGCAAATCTATGGCGTCCACGATCCTGACACGGCCTTCGGGCTCGGCTATGCCCAAGCCGAGGATGACTGGGCGACGCTGCAAACGACGCTTGTTGCCGCGCGCGGTCATCTCGCCCGCTATCAGGGCAGCGACGCCGCGCCGACCGATTACGTCGTGCAATTGCTGCGCATCGCGCAAACCGTCGAGAGCCGCTACGACACCGATCTTGCACCGGCCACCCGCGCCTTGGTCGAGGCGTATGCCGCCGGGCTCAATCTCTATGCGTCCGAACATCCGTCCGAAGTTTGGGCCCATGAAATGCCGGTCACCGGGCAGGACATCGTCGCCGGCTTCGTGCTGCGCACGCCTTTCATGTATGGCCTCGATGCCGATATCGCCGAACTGTTCGCCGATGAGCGGCAGCGCACGGTGTCGATGGGATCGAGCGAGACGGCCTTTCGCTTTCTGGAGCAGGCCGAATTGCCTTTTGGCTCCAACGCCTTTGCCATCGCACCCTCACGCTCCGCCGATGGCGCGACGCGGCTTATGATCAATTCGCACCAGCCCTATACCGGGCCGGTGGCCTGGTATGAGGCCCGCCTGCACTCCGAGGATGGCTGGGACATGGACGGTGCCACTTTCCCGGGGGCGCCCTTGATCCTGCACGGTTTCAATCGCGATCTCGGCTGGGCCCATACGGTCAACCATCCCGATCTCGCCGATGTCTACGTGCTCGATACCGATGGCGACCGCTACCGGCTCGACGGCGAATGGCTTGATCTTGAACATGGAGAAGCGCGTATCACGGTGCGCATTTTCGGACCGATCCGCTGGACGGTGACGCGCGATTTGTGGTGGTCACGCCACGGTCCCGTCGTGCGTACACCGCATGGCGATTATGCCATCCGCTATTCCGGCATGGATCAGATCGGCCAGGTCGAACAATGGTATGCGATGAATCGCGCCACCGATTTCGACAGCTGGATGGCGGCGATGAATATCAACGCCATCTCTTCGCTCAACGCCGTCTATGCCGACCGCGAGGGCCATATTGCCTATGTCTACAATGCGCGCATGCCAGTGCGTGAAGAGGGCTATGACTGGCTGCAATACCTGCCCGGTGATCGCTCGGAGCTGATCTGGGACGAATATCTGCCGCTCACTGCCATGCCGATCTACACCGACCCGGCCAGCGGTTGGCTACTGTCGGCCAATCAGACACCTTTCGATGCGACGACGCTCGCCGACAATATCGATCCGGCCGGCTATTCGCCCACCTTCGGCATCCAGCCGCGCTATTCCAACCGTGCTTGGCGCGGGCTGGAATTGTTGCGGGCGCAGGGCCAGATTAGTCGCGATGGTCTGCTCGAAATCAAGTTCGACAAGACCTATTCCGCCCAATCGCCGGTCGCGCGTCTGGTCACCGAATTGCTCGATGAGGATTTCACCGGCGATGCCGCGATGACCGAAGCCCAGACCGTGCTGCGGCGCTGGGACCTCTCGACGGATACCGGCAATCGTGAAGCGGCCCTCGGCGTGCTTGTGGCGGTGCGCTGTATCGGCAATCTGCACACGGATGACCCTTGGCTGATGGACCCGGTCGAAGCGTTGCGCGCAGCGGCGGGGGAGCTGATGGCGCATTATGACCGGCTCGACCCTGAATGGGGTGAGGTCAACCGGCTGGTGCGCGGTGAGGTCAATATTCCAATCGGCGGTGGGCCGGACGTGTTGCGCGCGGTTTATTCCAGCTCACACGATCTCAATGATGACGGCCAACTGGTCGCCGCCGCCGGCGACACCTCGATCATGCTGGTGGAATGGCTCGCTGACGGCACGCAGCACGCCGAAGCGATCATTCAATTCGGCTCGGCAACGCTGGACGAGACGTCGCCGCATTATGCCGACCAGGCGCCGCTCTTTGCCGCTGAGCAATGGCGCACGCTCGACACTACGGTCCGCGAGGGCGGCTATCGGCCCGGCGAGCCGCGCTGAGCCGGCATGCGGTCAGGCGGTCTGGCTGAACTCGGCCATCAGTGTCGGGATATCTTCCATGGCCGGAAAAGCTTCGAAGCTGTGGCGAGCCGGTATCGTCACCCAAGCGAGCTTCTCCTGGGTCATGGTTTCGATGAAGGGCACGAACCAGGATGTGTCCTCGAACATCGTCGGGCGCACATTGACGAAATAGTCCAGCCCGCTGATGCGGGTAAATATCCATGTCATGCAGCGCGGACAGAATTGGTGGTCCAGCTGACCCTCGCCGAGGCCGCCGCGCTGGGTCTGGCCCTTGGTGACGGCAAAGCCTTTTGGCGGCACCATCGCGGTGATCGAGAAGGCGCTGGCGCTCATTTTCTGGCACCCGGTGCAATGACAGGCGGCCGTCATCAAAGGCGGTTCACTGATCGTGACCTGTACGTCGCCGCATCGGCAGGCGCCATGAAGCGGCAATTTCGGCGTGGTCATTGTTCAATCTCCGGAACGGCGGGGCGTGCGCTCAAACCCTACACACCCCAATGAGGCCGTGCCATCCGCAATATGTCCCGAGCCGCACTTTGAGATCAGGCGAATGGCTGGCACAAAAAAGCCCCGAGCAAATGCCCGGGGCCTTTCTTGCAGTGATCGCGATTTTCTACTCGTCGGAGACGAGCACATAGCGGCGATTGAGCGGTTGAACCGGGCGGAAGCTGTCCGGGTGACGCATTTCGAAAGAGTCGATCTGCTCGGGCGTGGCCGTGACTGGATGCGTTAGCACCGTCCAGGAGACGATCTCGCTGCAGGGCGGTGTCGTCAGCGAACCTTGATAGCGAAAGGCGGCTTGATCGGTGGGCAGGAAATCATTGAGATGCACGCGGGCAGCGATGCCCGGCGAGGCGTCGCTATCGGCGGGCATTGCGGCCCAGACCGAGTCGAGGGCGGCCAGGCTGTCGCCGCGCTCGACCATGACGCCAATCACGGCCAAATCGCCGGCCTCGGACTGGTGCACGAAATGCACTTCCATCGGCGCGTGGCGGCCATTGATCGTGTGCTCGCTGGCGGCGTGGAAGTGAAATTGCAGCAGGCGGTAGAAGGTCCCGCCAATCGTCACGCCGCCGGCATTCTCGACATTAACCTGCACGGTGTGGCCGTTATCGACCACGACGCCAGCGGTCTCATCGGCCCAATCGATTGCGGCAGCGGCAAAATCAGCTTCCAGGGCGTCGGTGAGATTGACCGGGGATTGCTGCTGCCCTGTGGCGCAGACAGCCCAGTCTTCACTCATCTCCCGCCAGTTTTCCGGCCCTTCATGCCCGTCATAGCCCCAATGTTGGGCTTGGGCGGGCGCGGCGGCGCAGGCGGCGAGGGCGAGGGGTAGCCAGATACGATTCAAGGGATATCTCCTGAGGCTGTGCGGCACCATTGCGGCCGCCGGGCGAAAGTCTGATCGAGCGCTAAACTACACGTGGTATTATGGAGCGACTATTAACGATGTGCCTCGCCCTCGCGGTTTGCCTGCCAGACGGGGTATTTTTTCATAACCGATACAAAAATCGGCGAGGCGAGATGGCCGGCGAGCCAGGCCTGTAGGTGCGGCAGGGCCTGCGCCGCAAACCAGTCGCGATCTGTATGGGCGAACTGGCGCACAAAGGGGAAGATTGCGGCATCGGCCAGGCTCATCACTTCGCCACACAGGAAGGTGGAGCTGGCCAGTCGCGCATCGAGCCCGGTGAGGATTTCCAGCCCGCGGGCGCGGTTTGCCAACGGGTCTTCGCCCTCATAGCGATTGGGGTATTTATATCGGTCGAGCGCCTGTTTGAACGGGCCGTCATTTTGCGCCACCAGTTCGAACATCGCATCGCCCGGCGCCAGCCAGCCGCGGGGATCATGGCGCGCCAGCGCCCAGCGCATGATGTCGAGGCTCTCCTCGACGACCGCTCCATCGGGCAGGACCAGAACCGGCACCGTGCCCTTGGGCGAGGCGGCGAGCATTTCAGCGGGCTTGTCGCGCAGCAGGACTTCGCGGTGTTCGACTTCGGTTTCGCTGGCCGCGAGCGCCAGCCGGGCGCGCATCGCATAGGGGCAGCGCCGGAAGGAATAGAGGACGGGCAGGGCGATGCTCATCCGGTTTCCGCTTCGCTCGCCTCGTCCTCATAGACGCGCCCGAGATGTTTCTCGCCGCGCTGCGCCGCCAATTGTGACTGACGATGACGCTCGGCAAAGCGTTCCCGGTCGGCATCCGTCATGCGGTCATGGCAATGCGGGCAGGAGACACCGGGCACGAATTTGTCCGAGCGCAGGTCTTCCGGTCCCAAGGGTTCGCGGCAGCCATGGCACAGCGTGTGGGTGCCCTGTTCCAGCCCGTGCACGACGGCGACGCGGCGATCAAACACGAAGCATTCCCCGCGCCACAGGCTCTCTTCTGCGGGTACGGTCTCGAGATATTTCAGGATACCGCCCTTGAGATGGAAGACCTCGTCGATGCCCTCGGCCTTCACGAAGGAGGTTGCCTTCTCGCAGCGGATGCCGCCGGTGCAATACATCGCCACGCGCGCCTCAGGCCGGGTTTCGCGGAATTTGCGGAACCAGTCGGGAAATTCGCGAAAGCTCACCGTTTCCGGATTCACCGCGCCCTCGAACTGGCCGATCCGCACCTCGTAATCATTGCGCGTATCAATGGTGACGACATCGGGCGAGGCGATCAGATCATTCCAATCGCTCGGGTCGACATAGGAGCCGACCAGCGCATTGGGATCGACGCCGGGAATGCCCATCGTCACGATCTCGCGCTTGAGCCGCACTTTTAGCCGCAGGAAGGGCTGTTCCTCGGCCCAGCTCTCCTTGTGCTCGAGGTCGGCGCAGCCGGGCAGGTCGCGGATCGCATCGAGCATGGTGGCGATGCCCTCGGCTGTGCCGGCGAGGGTGCCATTAATGCCCTCGGAGGCGAGCAGGATCGTCCCGGTGATCGCATTCGCTTCGCCGACCTGTTTCAGCCGCGCCTGCAGCGCATCGAGCCCGGCCAGCGGGGTGAATTTATAGAAGGCGGCGACAGTGAAGCGGGGCATGGGCGCGGGTCCGGTGGGTGAGGCGCTGCTATAGCAAGTTCAGGCACCAGAGCGGAGTCCCGCGCTGCGGAAGCTCCGCTCCGGCGCTGGCCCCGACCTAGTCGTAAATCGAGACGATGGTGCCAACCAGCTTATAAATCGGCGGATTGCCGCCGGGGTGCTCCGGGGCGACGGCCGCGCAATAGCTATACCCGGCGCCCCCGCCCATTCCCCATCGCATGGAGCCGGTGCCGCCGCCCACGCTGCAGATGTGCAGCTCCCGGTGCCCGTACTCGCTATAGCCTCCGGACAGCGCGTCGGTGTGCCAATCAGGCCGGGCGCGCCCCCCCATCTCGACCCAATGCGTGGAGTGACCCGGCGTTGGAACCAGAAACTCGATCCGGGTCGAAGCGGCCGGGAAAGACTCCACATTGCCAGAAGACTCGCTCAGGCAATTCGTGCCGTCAAACCATCCGAGAAAATAGCTCCCTCGAGAGCCGGAATTGACCTGATTATCGGTGGCGCGGCACAGGGCGCGGTCCGTCCGGCCCTGAGGGGTTACCGCATCGGCTGGCGCCGTGCTCTGGCGCACCCAGATATATTCGTCTTGGGCCTGGGCGGCGGCACTCAGGGCGGTGGCCCCCAGGGCGGCGGTTGCGAGCGACAGGGCGATGGTGCGCAGGCGCGATGGTCCGGGGCGGTTCGGGGTCATGTCGTCTCCAGGTGTCGGATGAAACCGGAGGCGCAGGAAAATGTCCCGTGCCTTCCCTATTGATGTATCGGTAGATGGTCTCTGGGCGTCTGCCTAACAAAATCAGCCAATTTCAATGCGTTGAAAATGGCTTGCTACGGCCCCACACTCATCGACAAAACCCGGCTGATCTCCGTCAGCGAGCGCCCGGACTGGCCCTGCCAGACATTAAACGCTGCCTGCACCGCGGCCAGATCGCGCTTCGAGGTTGGCGGCTTGGCGACCACGCCCTCGGCAATCAGGCGGGCGCAAACATCCTGCGACAGGATGAAGCTCGACCTGCCCATCCAGCGCATGACGCGCTGGCCGGTCGCGCCGCCCAGTCTTGAGCCGCGCTTGGCGAGGACGTCCATCAGGTCGATGAAATCATCGTCGGGCCAGTTGGCGAAGAATTTCGCGGCGCTGCCATGCTCGGCGGTGAGATCGGTCAGGAAGCGGGCATTCTCGATCACGGCCATGATCTTGGCGCCATTGCGGACAATGGCTTTGTCCGAGACGAGGCGGTCGATCTCTTCATCGCCGTAGAAGGCCACGCGCGGCGGATCAAAGCCCTCGAAGGCGGTCTCGAAGCCCGGCCATTTCGCCTCGATTACCTTCCAGTGGAAACCGGCCTGGAACAGGCATTTCGCCATCATCGACAACCAGCGATCATCCGGGATGGCGGCGAGTTCGGCGGCGGGTAGCGGTTTGGAGAGCAGGGCCTCCAGCGCGTCGGGCCCGCCCTTGCGTTCTGCCGCTATGGCGAAGATGTCGTCGAATTTTCGCATGGGCTCGTGTCAGTTTTCTGCGATCCAGCTCTTTCCGGCCGCGGCCTGGGCGTTGGAATAGAGATGGATCGGGTGGTGGAAGAAGGGCGCAAACAAGGTCACCGCCGTGCGGATGCCGCCGGAATCGGTGACGATTGCGGCTTTGCCGAAATCGCCCCAATGACTGATCCCCAGTTTGAGGTCTTCCCATGCGGCTCCGGCGGTGTAGCTGGCGAAATCCTCGCCAATCTCGCAATAGATTTTCAGCGATTTATGGCGCGCCATCTTGTCGAGTGCCGCCGGGATCAGGCGATCGCGGTAATCATTGACGGTGACTTTGCCGCTGATGCGGATGGCCAGAATATCATCGGTGAAACCTTCAAGCTGTTCGATCATGATGCGTCTCCTCGTGCCGGATGGACCCGGCGGCTCGCGCCGCCGGGTGATAGACCCATCATACGCCCGCCGATGCGATCATGTTAGCCCGCAGGATCGGGCGACATTGTCGCAGCGCGCTGACGGCCCAGCACATAGACCGGCAGCCCGACCAGCAACAGCACCACGCCCCACATCATCACGTTTAGTCCGGAGCCGTAGATGGCGAAAGCGGAATAAAGCGAGGCCAGGATGGCGATAATCGCCCAGGAGCGGGCCGAGGCCCAGGAGTGGCGCAGTTCGGCCAGCGCGCTGACGAAGAGCGGCGCCAGCATGGTCACCGTGCTCATCATCAACAGGAATTCGAACGTTTTGATCAGCCCGCCGGAGAAATTTGCCAGCAGCAGGGCGGAGGCCAGGACCAGCGAAACCAGCAGCGAAAAATGTGGCGCACCGCCGGCATTGCGTTTGGCGAAGGCCTTGGGAGCGAGCTTGTCGATGGCGACGGCCATCGGCAATTGTCCGGAGATGAAGATCAGCCCGTTGAGACAACCTGCTGTCGAGATCAGGGCACCGATGGCGATCGCTTTCGGGGCCCAGGGGCCCAGACCGCGCGCCGCGTCGGCGAAGGGCGAGGTCGAGTTGGCGAGGTCGGAGGCCGGCACCAACAGCATTACCGCGGCGGTGGAGGCGATATAGACGATGGCGACGGTGATGGTGCCGACCATGGTGGCGCGCGGAATCGTCTTTTGCGGGTCGCGCACATCGCCGGCCGGGATGGTGGCGCATTCGAGGCCGGAAAAGGCCCACATCGTCAATAGCGCCGTGGTGGCGAGTACCGAGATGAACGGCGCGCCCGACGGATTGAGTTCCGGCAGGTTCTCGACATGGCCGGCAACGGCACCGAAGGCGATAATCGCCAGGATTGGCAGGAGCTTGAGCACGGTCATCGCAAGTTGGACCAGGCTGGCTTCGCGAACCCCGCGCAGCGAGACCAGGCCGAGCAGCCAGATAAGGCCGAGCGCGACGCCGGCTTGGGCGATCGGTGCCCCGTCCAGCGCGGGGAAGAAGACGGCGAGATAGCCGACAAAGGCGATGGCGACGGTCGGGATGGCGATCCAATAGGAGGCCCAATAGCCCCAGATGACGAGAAAGCCGGGCAAATCACCAAAGGCTTCTCGTGCGTAGATGTAGGGCCCGCCCGAACGCGTCGTGCGCAAGGCGAGGCGGCTCATCACCAGCGCCAGCAGGATGGATCCTGCAGCCGTCAGAACCCAGCCGCTGAAGCCCATAAGGCCATAGGGCGCCATGACCGAAGGCAGCAGGAATATCCCCGAGCCGATCATCACCCCGACCGTCAGCGACCAAGCGCCCCAAAAACCGATTGTACGCGGCGCTGACGCCTCATCCGTTGCGTTGTCCATGCCCTTACTCCCCCGAAGCGCGGGCATAGGCCTCGCGCAGTAAATTCTGCCAATGCCAGACGCCCGCCTCCTGACTGGGTGACAAGCGCCCAGGCTGGTAGGCGCCGCTATCGAGCCCGTGCTGGACGCGTTCACATATCAGCCGGTCTTCTTCCTGGATCTCGTCGGAAAAGCGGTCATCGGCTGGCGCCATCGCTTCAAACCCCGGCGCGTAATAGAAATCGAATTCGACCCGGCAGCGCGACGGTCCATCCGGCACAACGCGATTGCTCTGCATCCGGCCCGGCAGGATGTTGAGCATCGTGTTGGGATAGATGAAGAAATACAGCGCCTCGCCATCGGCATAGAGACCATCGGGATCACTCACCGGCGCGCGCTGAAGTGACCAGAAATCCGCGAGCTCGGTCTTGTATTGTGGATAGCTGACGATGCCGCTCAGCCCGGGATGCACAAAGGGCAGATGATAGCCTTCGAGGAAATTGTCGACATAAGTCTTCCAGTTGGCGGCGACCGTGTAGCTGCGGCTATGGTGATGGCGCATGCCGACCGGATCATAGGGCGCAACCAGGGCATCGATCCCGGCCATGACGGTGGCGAAATCCGGACCGTCTGAGCCAGCGCGGGCGAATACCATGCCCTGCCACTGGCGCAGCTCGATCGGAGCCAGGCGGATGCCGGCGCGATCAAAGTCTTGCGCGTCCTGCATTTCCGGCGCGGTGCGCAATTGGCCGTCGAGGTCATAGGTCCAGCCGTGATAGGCGCAGCGTAGCCGCTTGGCGCCCTTGCCGTCGCACAGGGCCAGCGGTCCGGCGCGATGGCGGCAGACATTGACGAAGCCATTGAGCGCGCCGTTGCTGCCGCGCACGACCAGCACCGGCACGCGGCCAATTTCCCGAACGACATGATCGCCCGGCTCGGCCACAGCGGAAGCGGGACACAATATCTGCCAGCCCGACTCAAGCACCTGCACCTGATCGACCGCCAGCCAGTCATGGCCGGCATAGAAGTCCGGGGAGAGCGCCGAGGCTTGCGCGAGCGGACGGGTCTGCAGTCTTGGATCGGTCGATGTCCGGGAGATTCCGTCGCTCATTGCAGGACGTTAGGGCTGGCAGTCGGTGGCCGCAAGGGATTTGACGATTGTCGGTTGGCGGAGGCTCGCCTAGGGTTCGCGCGTCGAGGAGGGTTGGAAGGGATACCGCATGCGTCGCTCGAAATTCGCCCACACGGAACGCCATGGCATGGACCGGATTGGCTGGCTGCGCGCCGGTGTACTCGGTGCCAATGACGGCATCGTCTCCACCGCCAGCCTGATCGTCGGCGTTGCCGCGGCCAATACAGGGCCGGCGGAAATTCTCGTTGTCGGCACGGCCGGGCTCGTGGCCGGCGCGATGTCAATGGCGGCCGGCGAATATGTCTCGGTAAGCTCGCAATCGGACGCTGAACAGGCTGATCTCGCCCGTGAACGCAAGGAATTGGCCGAAGATCCCGCCGCCGAGCACGCCGAGTTGGCCGGGATATATGTCCAGCGCGGCTTGACGCCGGAACTCGCTGAGGCCGTGACGACGCAATTAATGGCGAAAAATGCCTTGCAGGCCCATGCTCGCGATGAGCTGGCGATCTCCGAGCTGACGACTGCCAAGCCCATCCAGGCCGCACTGACCTCCGCGGCAACCTTTGCCGCCGGCGCAGCGTTGCCGGTGCTCACCGCCGTTCTGGCACCACAGACGTGGACCATACCGGCTACCGCCATTGCCTCGCTGATCTTCCTCGCCGGTCTCGGTGGCGTGAGCGCCCGGATTGGCGGCGCCGACATCGTGAAGGCCACCGTGCGCGTCACCTTCTGGGGTGCAGTCGCGATGGGCGTGACGGCGGCGATCGGGACGGTGTTTGGCGTTGCGGCGTGAGGGCGTCGAATCCTGACAACCACTCCCGCTGACACAGAAAATCCGGCGTCGCCTGGGCGTCGACGATGAGAAGACCCCTTCAGTGGGCGGCCTATTCCGCCACCACCGACACATCCACGCCGGCCGCTTTCGCTTGGGCTTCCAGCTGGCGGGACATCCAGTTGGGGGTCTTGGTGAAGCGGCCCAGCGAGGCATAGACAATCGGCACCACGAAGAGGGTGAAGAGTGTCGCCACCAGCACACCGGTAAAGATCACGACGCCAATGGTGATGCGGCTCTCCGCGCCCGGCCCGGTCGCGATGGCGAGCGGGAAGGCGCCGATGGCGGTCGACAGGCCGGTCATCAGGATCGGGCGGAAGCGCGTCGTTGCGGATTCCAGCGTTGCGGTCATCAGATCGCGGCCGTCTTCGCGCAATTGATTGGCGAATTCGACGATCAGAATGCCGTTCTTGGCTGCCAGCCCGATCAGGATCACCAGGCCGATCTGGGAATAGATATTGAGGCTGGATCCGACCAGTTCGAGGCCGAACAATCCGCCCGCCACGGCCAGCGGCACAGTCAGCATGATCACCATCGGCTGGATCAGGCTTTCGAACTGGGCTGCCAGTACCAGGAAGACGATCAGCAGCGCCATGCCGAAGGCGAAGATCATCGCGGTGTTGGCGTCGAGGAATTCGCGTGCGCCGCCGAGATAACCCGTCGACAGACCCGGCGCTAATTCATTGGCCGCCCAATCGTCGAGCCAGGTCACGGCCGCACCGAGCGTATAATCATCGGCGAGGGTGGCCGAGATGGTTATCGCGCGCTGACGGTCGACGCGATTACGCGACGAGGCTTCGCCCACCTCGTGCACGCTGACCAGGTTTGAGAGCGGGATGAGTTGGCCACCGCGACCAGAAACATACAATGATTCCAGATCATTGACGCTGGAGCGATCTTCGCGGCGATTTTCCAGAATGACATTATAGGCTTCGCCGCGATCAATGAATTGCCCGACCCGGCGCGAGCCGAGATGGGTCTGCAGCGTCTCGCCGATATCAGCGATCGAGACATCGAGTGCTGCGGCGCGTTCGCGGTCGATATCGACGACGAGGCGCGGGCTGTTGGGCTGGTAATTCTTGCGGGCGCGCACAAGGCTGGGATTACCCTCGGCGATGGCGGCCAGCAGGCGGTCGGCCTCGGCGTCGAGGGTCGCGTAGTCGGGGCCCTGCAGCACGAATTGGATATCGTCGCCGCCGCCACCGCCGCCCAGCGAGGAGCGCATCGAGGCGAAGGCTTGCACGCCGGTAAGCTGACCCATGCGGCCATTGATCTCGTCGAGGATTTCGCCGCCAGGGCGGCGCTCTGACCAGTCAACCATCGTGCCGATAACAACACCGGAATTATAACCTGCTCCGCCCCAGCCCGGTGAAATCACCAGAACGCGGCGCAGTTCGCCGGTCTCGATATAATCCATCACCACGTTTTCAACCGCCGCTGCTTGGCTCGCCATATAATCGAAACTGGCCCCTTCCGGTCCGGAGAAAGCGCCGAAGAAGGAGCCGCGGTCTTCCGGTGGCGTCAGTTCCGAGGGCAGGCGGCCCAGCAACAGGCCCGAACCCGTCAGCGCCACCAGAATAACCGGCAGCACGAGCAGCGGAGCCTTCATCGCCAGTTCCAGGCTGGTGCGATAACTGTCGCGCAGCGCATTGACGGCGCCATTGACCCAGCGCGCCACGCCGCGGCTATCTTTGGTTGGACGCAGGAGTTTGGACGCCATCATCGGCGACAGGGTCAGCGCGACAAAGGCCGAAAGCACGACGGCCGCCGCGATGGTCAGCGCCAGCTCGGTGAAGATGCGGCCGATAAAGCCGGGCAGGAAAACCAGCGGCACGAAGACGGCGACCAGCACGGCGGTGGTGGCGACGACGGCGAAGAAGACCTGGCGTCCACCGCGCAGCGCGGCCAGGGCCGGGCCTTCGCCGAGATCGATCCGGCGCTGGATATTCTCCAGCACGACGATGGAATCATCGACCACCAGCCCGATCGACAAGACCAGGCCAAGCAGGGTCAGAATATTAATCGAGAAGCCGGCGAAGGAGAGCACCGAGAAGACGCCGATCAGACAGACGGGCACCACGGCGGCCGGGATGATGGCGGCCCGGATACTGCCGAGGAAGAGATAGATGATCAGCACGACCAGACCGGCGGCGACCGCTAGGGTGCGCCAGACTTCGATGATCGACTGCTCGATGAAGACCGTATCGTCGGACGCTTTGATCAATTGCATGCCGTCGGGCAGCGTGTCGGCGAGGCGTTCGGCCTGTTCGGTGACGCGGCGGGCGACATCGACGGAATTGGCCTGGCTCTGGCGGACAAAGCCCAGTCCGATCATGTTCTGGCCATTGCCGCGGAACAGGGTGCGCGGCTCTTCCGCTTCCAGCACGACGTCGGCGATTTCGCCGAGGCGCACGACATGGCCCTCATTGGCGCCGGTGATCGGCAGGCGGGCAAAGCTCTCAGGGTCGGCAAACAGGCGTTCGACCCGCACCACGATATCGGTATCGGCGGTCTCGACCGAGCCGCCGGGCACTTCGACATTCTGGCTGCGCAGGGCGCTGTCGATATCGGCGACAGTGATGCCGCGCGCGGCCATCGCCTGCGGGTTGAGCCAGATGCGCATCGCATAGCGGCGCTGCCCGCCAATGCGGACATTGGCGACGCCATCAATGACGCTGAAACGGTCGACCATGACGCGGTCAGCATAGTCGGACAATTCCTCCGACGTCATGCGATCGGACAGCAGGCTGTACCACATGAAGGGGCGGGCATCGCTGTCCTGCTTGCGGACTTCGATCTCCTCGACATCGGGTGGCAGCCGGTTGACGACGCGCGAAACCGCATCGCGGACATCATTCGCCGCGGCTTCGATATTGCGGCTGAGGGCGAAGGTGATCGAGATGCGCGCATTGCCGTCGCGCGAGGAGGAGGTGATGGTCTCGACCCCGTCAATGCCCGACAATTGGTCCTCGATTGGCTGGGTGACGCGGTTTTCCACCACTTCGGCATTGGCACCGGGATAGCTGGCCGAGACTGAAACGATTGGCTGGTCGACATCGGGCAACTCGCGCAGCGGCAGCGAGCGCAGGCCCAATATCCCGAACACCACGATCAGCGCGCTGGCGACGAAGGCGAGAACCGGGCGGCGAACCGCAATATCGGAAAGCGTCATGGCTGGGTCACCGCTGCCGGACTGTCGGGGCTGCCGCCTTGGCCGAAATCACGTTGCGCTGTGACCGTCACCGGCACGCCCTCGCGCACCCGGTGCACACCCTCCGCGATCACGACTTCGCCGGGTTCCAACCCGGCTGTGACTTCGACGACATCGCCGGTGCGCAGGCCGAGCTCGACATTGCGCCGGTGCGCGGAGGTGACGCCATCCTGGGTCTCGAGCACATAGACAAAACTGTCGTCGAGATAGCGCGTGATCGCCGAGCCGGGCACAGCCGGGCTGCTGCGTTGATCGCGGCGAACTTCCACTACCATCAGCTGACCGGGCAGGATGCGCCCGTCAGTATTGTCGATTTCAGCCCGGACGGTCACGGCGCGGGAGATCGGATCGACGCGGCTGTCGATCTGGGCAATCGTGCCGAGGAAAACATGATCGGGATAGGCATTGGTTGTCGCCTCAATCATCATACCGGCCCGGATATTGGCGAGGAAGCGTTCCGGGACGGTGAAATCAAGCCGGATGGCGCTGATATCGTCGAGCGTGGTGATCGGATCGCCCGGGCGAATGAGTTGACCGAGACTAATTTCACGCAGTCCGACGACGCCGGCGAAGGGCGCGCGGACGACCTGGTCGGCCAGTTGTGCTTCAATCGAGGCGACACGTGCTTGGGCCCGTTCAAGCGCGGCCCGCGCCTCGTCCTGGCGTTGTTGCGGTGCGACGCCGCGCGAGATCAGATCATTGACCCGCTCCAGATCCCGCTGCATCTCGCGCAGTGTCGTGCGCGCTTCGCTCAGGCCTGCGACCTGTTCGGCGTCATTCAGCTGGATCAGGATATCGCCCGCTTCGACTAGTTGGCCACTTTCGAAATTGATCCGCGAAATCGTGTCGGATACCCGCGCGGAGACGGTGATGCTCTCCTTTGATCGGGCTGTGCCCAGCGCTTCGACGATGTCGGCGAATTCAAATCTGGCCACCGTATAGGCCGCAACCGGCAGGGCCGAGGCGGGCCGCTGGCCCGTCTCCTGTCCGCTGCCGGCGAGAACGCGAAACGCGACGATCCCGGTCATGGCGGCAAAGACAATCAGGGCGACGATCAGAAAACTATAACGGCGCATCAGGAACTCCGGAACGCAAGATTTCGTGCCTGCTTCCTAAAAGCTGAATACCGGGCTGGCAACGCTTGTTGACGCTAGGCCGGGCCGGTTGCGGTGTGGTTAGCTGAACCCTGTCTGGAGAAAGGAAGCTGAACACAGCTTCGTTATCGTACACCTGTCGCGGTCGAGCACGAGGACCGGCGCGGCCGCTCCCGACGCAGCGCCTCGCTTCTCGCTCATTGTCGGGAGCCATGAAGCTGCGCCCTCAGGCGATCTGCGCATCGTCTGACAACAGGGCTCCAGGCTCGATTCCCCGCTTTTCGGCACTCGCACGCACGGCGTCGCGCAGGGCCTTGCTGCCGCCGAGCAGACGCCGAAAACGTTCCTCGTCGAGCGCCAGCAGCATGGAGGGCGCAATCGCCCGGACTTCGGCGCGCCGCGGTTTCTGCATCAGGATCGCCATCTGCCCGAACATCTCGCCGCCGCCCAACCGCCAGCTCTGACCGGCATTCTGGATTTCGACCGCACCGGAGGCGATGAAGAACACGCTTTTCACCACACTTGTCTTGCGGATGATGACGTCGCCGGCATTGACATAGCGCGTCCGCAGCGCGCGGCCGAGACGTTTCAGTGCGGCATCGTCGAGGTCCGCGAACAGCGGAAACTGGCGCACCAGCTCGACCCGTTGGAGGGCGATGAGCAGGCGTGGGCGCCGCTCCGCAGCCGCCCGCCGCTCACCAAGCGACTTCATCAAGGCCGTAAAAACCTCGGCACCGATCAACCCGTCTTCGAGCATCGTGGCGTATTCCCTTTCCTCCAGCCGCAGCGTCGTGCGGCGGATAAAGCGGCGTTCCAGCTCATCGGCATAACCGGGATATTGCAAGCGCAGCCCCTCCAGCGCCGTTTCCACAGCCTCGATGCGCCGCGTGAGCAGGTCGTGCAGCAGCTCGGCCACTCGCCGCCCGTGGATCCGCCGGATGCGTCCGTGGATGAAGGCGTTGAGGTCGCGCAGGATCAGGCGCTGGGACAACAGAAGCTCGAAGCGGTCCGCGGTCATGCGCGCCAACGGCCCCGACAGGCCCAGCGAGCTGTGCAGCAGAACCGCCGCCCGGAACGCGCGGCCATAGGCGACGCTGCGACGCGCCGCGCGCTGGTATCCACGCCGTCCCTGCGACTGCGCGCCCTCGA
Organism: uncultured Maricaulis sp.; assembly: GCF_963975345.1. Classification (NCBI taxonomy): domain Bacteria; kingdom Pseudomonadati; phylum Pseudomonadota; class Alphaproteobacteria; order Maricaulales; family Maricaulaceae; genus Maricaulis; species uncultured Maricaulis sp. Next base: position 112,767 of record NZ_CAXBGE010000011.1, read on the forward strand.
TCAACCGGTCGGCATTGGACATCACCAATTCGGCCATCCGGGCCGAGATCGTCCGCTCGCGCACCCGGGCGAGAATGGTGTCCCGCTCATGGCCGGCCAGCGCGAGCAGTCCCAGCGTGACGCGGTCGCGCTCGAGGATGTCGGTGCTCTCCTCGGCCCGCTTGACCGCCTTGTCGAGCCGCTTGCCGAAGCGCTTGGCTTCGGAACGGACGATGTCGTGGCTGAGCTCGTAATTCTCGCTGGTGCGCGCCACATCCTCGCGCACGGTCTGCAGCGCGACGGCGACGACCTGCCGTGACAGCGCCTGGTCCATCGGCGAAAGCCGGTCGAGCCCGAGCCAGCCGATCACCGCTCTCAGCGTGCCGCCTTGCACGATCAGGGTGAACAGGGTGAAGCCGGTCGCGAGAATGCCGACGAGGCGCTTGGTCTCGTCGGGAACATTGACGTTCTCGGTCACGGCCAGCGCCAGGGCCAGCGTGACCGCGCCGCGCAGGCCGCCCCAAAGGATTGCAACGCGATAGGGTGGCTCGACGGCCGGCGAGGCCCGCACGGCGCTCAGCAGCGGCAAGAGCACGAACAGGATTACCACACGTGCCGCAATCGCCGCCAGGATAACCACGCCGATCAGGATAAAATCGCCGGCGCGCACCTCTTCGAGAATCCGTGGGATCAACAGCGCGGCGAGGATGAAGATCAACGCCATCGCCCAATGGGCGAGCACGTCCCAGACTTCGCGCAAATTGGCCCAGGCTTGCGGCGGCAATTGTCCCGGCCCGGTCAGGTTCAGCGTCAGCCCGGCGACGACGACCGCGATGACACCCGAAGCGCCAATGCTTTGTTCCGCGCCGATATAGGCGAGATAGGGCAGGGCGACCGAGATCGAGATCAGCGCCAGTTCATGGGCAGCGAAGCGCGCCATGATCCAGACCGCGATGCGCGCCGCGACCCAGCCCGTCAGCACACCGCCCAGGATCAGCAAAGGGAAACGTCCCAGCGCATCGAGCAGGCTGGGCTCTGATCCGCCCAACATGACATAACCCATGAACAGGCCGAACAGGGCGATCGCGGCGGCATCATTGAGCAGGCTTTCGCCCTCAATGATGCGCGCCAGCCTTTGTGGGGCCGAGATTGAGCGGAAGATCGATACCACCGCTGACGGATCGGTCGTCGAGACGATGGCGCCAATCAGCAGACAGGCCGCCAACGGCAGCGTGCTGGCCCATGACAAGGCGTAGCCGACGCTCAGCGTGGCGACCACGACCGCCACGACCGCGAGCACCAGGATCGGCACCCAATCGTCGAGCATGCGGCGCAAATTCATCCCCAGGGTCGCCTGGAAGAGCAGCGTCGGCAGGAAAACATAGAGAAAGACATTCGAGCGGATCGGCAGGCCCAGGATCGCCTCGGCTACCGGGTTGAGCGCATCGGTCAGCTCGGTGTGCAGGAAAAACAGCGCGCCCGAGCCGATCAGCAGGCCCAGCATGGCGAGGATCACTGTGTAGGGCAGACGCAGCCGCGCAGCGAGCGGCTCCGCCGCGCCGATGACGAGGAAGAGCGATGCAATGACCGTCGTGATCAGAACGATATCCATGCGCCTGAATAGCCATAAAATCAGATACATGAAATCGGAATGCCCTCCGATTTTCGTGGAAACCGGACAAAATCGCAGAGCCGGGATGGTTTCAGGCGGAATCGCGAGGCCGGAGCGGGTAAGGATGACGGGCGGACGGGTCGGCAGTGTCCCGCCCCAACCAATACAAAACAGCTTTTCCCCGGATTTATTCCGGGGCCCGCTGGAAGGGAATTCAGCCAGGCTCCCAACCCATGGCAGACCCCGAAATTCGCTGCGCTCCTCCGGGGGAAGTGGTGTGGGTTGGTGTTGGCATAGTGCGTAATTGCCAGCTTATCCTTTATCCTACACAATTAGCCCACGTCATCCTGACGCAAGTCAGGACCTCGACGCGACAAGTGCGGAGCCTGTGATATCGAGGTCCTGACTTGCGTCAGGATGACGTGGTTAAACGCAACTTATCCCCACCCCCTTCACCTGCGCGCCTACTCCAGCTGTTCCGGTCGCACGGGAGGCGTGGGCTCAGTCATTCGCGGCGCTCGGGAGCGTGGAGCGAGTCCGGGCAGAGGGGTGACATCCCGAGCGCTGGCGTGGTCATCGGAGAGGAGGGCGGCATTCGGGCTCGACCGCTAGTCCACTCCGGTTTCCAGACGGTGGCCGTAAGGTGACCGACCAAATCTCCCATCGTTTTCCAGGAAGAATTGGTGGGACGTCCCGGATGTCACCCCCACTCATCTACCTCAACTCCGGCATTCGCCGGCGTCCCACACACCTCCCATTGCGAGGTGCCCCCTTATCCCTCCAGCCGCTCACGGCATGGAGATTTCGGTATGAGCTGAAACGATGCCCCGCGCGAACGGTTCAGTTTTCGCCGCGGCGCGGTGCGGGTCGGCGCGCAGGGGTGAGTGCGTTTTGGCCGGGGCGCATTTGGCGGCGTGCCGGTATTTCGGACCTGTCGCCAAGTTCACCACGCGCCGCTGCCATCATGGTCTGGAAAGTTGGTGCCAGACCTGCTTGCGTCAAGGCGGAGTTTTCATGGTAGGCCGCGACCCCGATCTGGCCGGCCAAGGCTTCACACTCCTCACGCGGTATCGGATCGCGAGACACCCCGTTCGGGTCATCACGCAGGTCGGCCTTCATACCGATCAGGATGATGGGAGCTTGGGGCAGGTGGTGGCGAATTTCGGGTAGCCATCTTTCGGTTACAGCCGCAAAACTGCTGCGGCTGGTGAGCGAAAAACCGAGGCCAACAACCGCCGCGCCCGGATATGAAAGCGGACGAATGCGGTCAAAATCTTCGGCGCCCGGGGTGTCGGTCAACTCCAGCTGCGTCGGAAGCCCCTGATACAGGAGATTGGCGGTCAATGTATCGAAACCGGTGGCGACGCCTTCAACCGGAAACCGGTTCGTCGTGTACGAAACCAGCATGCTGCTCTTGCCGACATGAGGATTGCCGACAAAAACCATTTTGATCATGGATATACCGGTGCGCGCCTGTGCGGACCGCGGCAGCGCCAATGTGAGCGCGCTCGCACCTCCTAAAGCCAATATGTCGCGTCGGTTCATTTCAAGCCCCCCAGAAGTCCACAACCCGGATGCTAGCACAGACAAGCTGTTGTCTTCACCATGATCTCGCCCCAGGGAGCCTGGACACCCTCGTCGTGGCGCGCGGAAAAACGGGCCCCTAATGCGCGGCCAGATCAGGGGCCAGAGTTAGGGATGGTGGTGCAGAAACCCGCCCTGTTACCGCGGCTTGCGGGACGGGCCTGAAGGCAGAGACCGGTGTCGGGAGGTGGTGGCGGAGAGGATGGGATTCGAACCCACGATACCCTTTTGAGGTATATCCCCTTAGCAGGGGGACGCCTTCGACCACTCGGCCACCTCTCCACCTGCGGGTTTAGAATGCCCGGGCGGGGCTATCAAGCGCGAGTTGCGGCAAATGGCTGCACTGAACACACCTGCCAAGGCGGGGCATCCGGTGCAGCCTTGGTGATTGGCCTAGAAAAACGCCTGCAGGCCTGTCTGGGCACGGCCCAGGATCAGGGCGTGGACATCGTGGGCGCCTTCATAGGTGTTGACGGTTTCCAGATTGACCATGTGGCGCATCACCTGGAATTCCTCGGAAATGCCGTTGCCGCCATGCATGTCACGCGCCTGGCGGGCGATATCGAGCGCCTTGCCGCAATTATTGCGTTTGACGATCGAGATCATTTCCGGCGCCGCATTGGCTTCGTCCATCAGGCGGCCCACGCGTAAAGACGCCTGTAGGCCAAGCGAGATTTCGGTCTGCATGTCGGCGAGCTTCTTCTGGTAGAGCTGGGTCTGGGCGAGGGGGCGGCCGAATTGCTTGCGGTCGAGCCCGTATTGCCGCGCCGCATGCCAGCAGAATTCTGCCGCACCGAGCACGCCCCAGGAAATGCCGTAACGGGCGCGGTTGAGACAGCCGAACGGGCCTTTCAGGCCAGAGACGTTCGGCAGGAGCGCATCCTCGCCGACCTCAACATTATCCATCACGATCTCGCCGGTGATCGAAGCGCGAAGCGAGAGCTTGCCGCCAATCTTCGGCGCGGTGAGGCCTTTGATGCCCTTGTCGAGCACGAATCCGCGAATCTTGCCGTCATGGGCGTCGGACTTGGCCCAGACGACGAAGACATCGGCAATCGGTGAATTGGAGATCCACATTTTCGCGCCATTGAGGCGGTAGCCGTCGGCGGTCTTGGTGGCGCGGGTTTTCATACCGCCCGGGTCGGAGCCGGCATCCGGCTCGGTCAGGCCGAAACAGCCAATCCATTCGCCACTGGCCAGCTTGGGCAGATATTTCATCCGCTGCTCTTCGGAGCCATAGGCATAGATCGGATACATCACCAGGGACGACTGGACCGACATCATCGAACGATAGCCGCTATCAACGCGCTCAACTTCGCGAGCGACCAGGCCATAGGCGACATAACCCAGCTCGGCGCCGCCATAGGCTTCCGGGATGGTGGAGCCGAGCAGGCCCAGCTCACCCATTTCGCGGAAGATTTCCGGATCGGTCTTTTCTTCGCGATAGGCCTCGATGACCCGCGGCTGCAGCTTGTTTTGGGCGTAGGAACGGGCGGCATCGCGCACCAGGCGCTCTTCCTCGGTCAGCTGGTCTTCGAGGCGGAAAGCATCTTCCCAGTCGAAGCGGCCGAGATCCGGTGCGTCCTTGGCTTTGAGTGTGGTCATGATTGTTTCGTCCCCGTGCCTGGTGCCGGTGTCATGGCGTTGAAATCCGGTTTTCGCTTCTCGAGAAAGGCGCGATAGCCCTCGTTGAAATCTGCGTGTTTGAAAGCCCCGGCAAACAGGGCTTTCGTCTCATCATCATCCCCGTCCTGACCAGCCAGGACCAGAGTGAGCATGCGTTTGGTCAATTCGGCTGAATGCGGCGACATGTCCAGTAGCTGATCCACATAGTCGGCGACGAGCCGCTCCAGGCCCGCCGGCGACGTCACCCGATTGGCAAGGCCGCAGGCGAGCGCCTCGGCGGCGTCCAGTTTGCGGGCTGAGAATAGCAGGTCGCGGGCCATCGGCGCGCCGACCGCCGCGACGAGACGCTTGGTATCATTGAAGGGGTAGATCAGTCCCATTTTCGCCGGGGTGATGGCAAAGCGGGCGCTCTCATCGGCAAAGCGCAGATCGCAGGCCAGCGCCAGCGCGCAGCCGCCACCGATACAGGCACCGCGGATCATCGCGATGGTTGGGTGCGGGAAGGCGGCGAGAGCATCGAGCGCGGCGGCGATCTGGCGCGAATAGGCCTCGCCGCGTGCCGGAGTGGCGTAAACCTCGGCGAATTCGGAGATGTCGGCGCCCGAGGCGAAGCCATCGCCAGCGCCGCGCACGACCAGTACACGGCAATCGTCGGCGATATCCCCAAGCAGGCCGGGCAGGGCGGCCCACATTGCTTGGGTGAAGGCATTGCGGGTGTGTGGCCGGTTGATCACCAGCTCGGCGACGCCGCCACGGCGCTGTATTGTCAGGCCATCGTCGAGCGGTTGTGTCATCGGCGTGAAAAATCTCTTTGCAATCAGGCGGGTCGCAGCGAAACCTTGGTATCGCCGAGAAAACCAGCATAAACCTGTGACAATGGGTGAGAGAAGCGCAGCGCTGCGTTTCGCGCAAGGCGGCCGGGGAGGGCGTTATGAACCAACAGACACTGATCGTGCTGATCACGCTGGTGATCTATAATTTCGTTCTGGTCGGGGTCGGCGTCTGGGCCAGCAAGCGCAACCAGAATGAATCCGATTTCTTCGTCGCCAGCCAGGGGCTCGGCGCCTGGGTGGCGGGCCTGTCCTACGCCGCCTCGACCTCTTCGGCCTGGGTGCTGCTGGGCTTTACCGGCTTTGTTTACGCGACCGGCCTGTCGGCACTGTGGATGGTGCCCGGGATATGGGGCGGCTATGTCGCGGTCTGGCTCTGGTTCGGCAAACGTCTGCGTGAGGAAACGGCTGCTGAAGGCCATATCACCCTGACCGATTTTCTCGCCGCGAAATCGAGCGGCCGGATGCGGGTTTTGATCACCTCTCTCGCCTCGATCCTGATCGTGTTCTGCTTTGTTTTCTATATCGCGGCCCAGTTCGGTGCCGCAGCTGCCGCCTTTGAAACCCAATTCCCCCTCAATCAAACCGAGGCCGTGATGATCGGCGCGGCGGTGATCCTGATCTATTCCCTGCTGGGCGGGTTTTGGGCTGTCAGTGTCACCGACATGCTGCAGGGCTTCATGATGGTGCTGGTGGCGCTGACCCTGCCGGTTGCCGCCTTGATCGCCGCTGGCGGACCGGCGCAGATTTTCGCCACCTTGGCGGTGGAGGCGCCGCCGGCCTATCTCGATTTTTCCGGGGGCCGCGCCGGCTTCATGTTGGGCGGTTTCGTGCTCGGCGTTTGGGGTGTCGGCATTGGCGCTTTGGGCCAACCGCAATTGATGTCACGCCTGATGGCGGTCAAGGATGAGGCTGCGCGCTATCGCGGTTTCGCCATCGCGATGGTCTGGGCCGTGATCATGTTCACCGGCATGACGGTGCTGGCGCTGGCCGGACGCGCTCTGGTCGGCGGCAACGAAAATGGCGAGAACCTGTTCTACCTGCTGGCTGGCGATTTATTGCCGCCGGTTCTGGCCGGCATCGTGCTGGCCGCCGTGCTTTCGGCGGTCATGTCGACAGTTGATTCCATCCTGCTGGTGGCGGCCGCCGCCATTGCCCATGATATGGGCCTATCGCGGCGCTTTCCCGGCAGCGAGCTGACGGTTTCGCGCATCGTGATGCTGGCCATCGCTCTCGTTGCGATCTGGATGACGCTGGCCCTGCCGAGCACCATCTTCGCCCGTGTCTTGTTCGCCTGGGCCGCGCTGGGCGCCGCCTTTGGCCCGATCATCATCATGCGGGTGATGCGTATAGAGCCGAGCGGCCGCGCCGTGCTTGGCGCGATGGCGACCGGTTTTGCCCTGACGGTCTTCTTCAACGCGATGGGCGCCGTCGATCCGGCCGGGCTGGACGGGGTAATGCGCACCCTCGCCGAACTGGCCCGTCTGCCCGGCGATCCGTTTGAACGGGTCGTGCCTTGGGTGCCGGCGCTGGCGATATTGTGGTTCGGGCGGGTGAAGGCGGGGTAGGGGGCGCCTTAAGGGCTTAGTCTTCCACAACCCCTGCGCTCAATCGCGCTTTCCCCGCGCGCCGGTCGCTGGACCCGTGTAGCCGAAGCGGCTTACGCCTTGAGGCGTGTTGTTGGGGCTGGGATATTGCGCAATCCGGTTATCGCGGCCTTGGTCGTGGCTTTGGTGTCGGCGCTGTCGGCCGGTGCCCAGGAAATCCATATCGTGCACTGCTATCGCGGCGCGTGCCCGAGCGGGACGCCGGTCAGCAATGATCTGATCGTGCGTGAGATTTATGCGCTGTCCTCCAATGACGCCACCAAGCTGGCCGACTGGGTTGCCTACCGGGTGACGCGTGAGACGATGGGATCGTCGGCGGATCTGAACCGCAATTGGCGCAGTGATGAGTTCCTCGACGAGGACGAGACGTTGGAGGCTGGCCGCGGCGCGCGCGACGATTATCAGGGCGCCAATCGGGCGTCGGGCTATGATCGCGGCCACCAGGCACCCTTGGCCTCTTTCGCCGGGACACCGTTTTGGCGCTCTACCAATATCTATTCCAACATCACACCGCAGACTGCGGCGCTCAATCAGGGCGCATGGGTGGCACTGGAGACCGCTGTGCGTGATATCGCCTGGACGCGGCGTGAACTCTACGTGCTGACCGGACCGCTCTATGAGCGCGACATGCCGGCGCTGGGCAATGCGGGCGAGCCGCATTCGGTGCCGTCCGCCTATTGGAAGCTGGTGATCGATGCGGCGGGTAACTCGGCGGGCTTTATCTTTGATCAATCCACACTGCGCGACGCGGACTATTGTGATCACTCCGTCTCGATCAATGAGATCGAACAGCGCACCGGGCTGGATCTGATGATCGGTTCCGTTAGCGGGCCCGGCGGTGATGTGCGCGTCGCGCTGGGCTGCGTTGCGGTGTGAGGCGCTATAAGGGGCTGGCGGTTGGTTGAGCGAGATGAAGCCGGACCGCGCCTTGCCGGGGTGAGGCGGCGGGCCTATTCTCCCGCCTATGAGCCTGTTTGTTGTCAGACCTGCGCGCGCCATAGCGGCGCAGCGAATTACGGGCCCGGTCTCGCATGGCGAGCCGGATTTCCGTGATTGATTTGACTGGATGCCGGTATCGGCATCGACACTTGCGAGTGAATGCTCATGCCCACACCTGCCCAACTTCATCTCGTCTGCGGCAAGATCGCCGCCGGCAAATCCACCCTTTGCGCCCGGCTTGCCGAGGCCCGCGGGACAATACTGCTCAGCGAAGATCTGTGGCTCTCGACGCTCTGGCCTGGGGAGATCGTAAAGCTGGCCGATTATGCGCGGTGTTCAACCCGGCTGCGCGCCGTGATGGGCGATCATATCGCGGCCTTGCTGCGCGCCGGCGTCAGCGTGGTGCTGGACTTTCCGGCCAATACCCTGCCCCCGCGCAGCTGGATGCGATCCATCCTTGATGCGAGCAGTGCGGCGCACACGCTGCACTGGCTCGATGTGAGCGATGAGGTCTGCAAGGCGCGGCTGCGTGATCGCAATGCTGCGGCCGATCATGCCTATCAGGCCAGCGAAACAGAGTTCGACCTGTTTACGCGCTATTTCGTGCCACCAGGCGCGGAGGAGGGGTTTGATGTGATCCGTTACGAGGCCTGAGTGTCCCAACTGTTTGCCCCCTGCGACACCCAGACCCTTGACGCGGCGCGCGTCTCGTAAGACCAACCAGTTATGATCGCTGAACTCGGCCAGGCCGCCCTCATTCTCGCTTTTGTCGTTGCGCTCTTGCAGGCCGTGCTCGGTTTCACCGGGGTGGCGGTGCGCGATCCGGTCTTCCATCGCTTTGCGCGCTCGGGGGCGATTGTCCAGTTTGTGCTGGTGGCCTCGGCCTTTGCCTGTCTGACGGCACTGTTTGCGGTCTCGGATTTTTCCGTGATGGTGGTGGCGCAGAACTCACACACGCTGAAGCCCATGATTTACAAGCTCTCCGGCGTCTGGGGCAATCATGAGGGCTCGATGCTGCTATGGGCGCTGATCCTGACGGGCTATACGGCGGCGCTTTCCTTGCTGGGGCAGCATGTGGCGCCGCGGCTGATCACGCTGACCTTTTCGGTGCAGTCGCTGATCACGGCCGCCTTCATCGCCTTCCTGATTTTCACCTCCAACCCGTTCGCGCGGCTGTTTCCGGTGCCGCTCGACGGCGCCGACCTCAATCCGCTGCTGCAGGATCCCGGCTTGGCCTCGCATCCGCCGATGCTCTATGCCGGCTATGTCGGGTTTTCGATCACCTTCTCCTTTGCCGTTGCGGCCCTGATCGAAGGGCGTGTCGATGCGCGCTGGGCCCGGATCGTGCGGCCGTGGGCGCTGACCGCCTGGACCTTCCTCACGATCGGCATCGCGCTGGGCGCCAGCTGGGCCTATTACGAACTGGGCTGGGGCGGCTGGTGGGCTTGGGACCCAGTCGAAAATGCCTCGCTTATGCCTTGGCTGGCGGGCACGGCCTTTATCCACTCGTTGCGGGTGATGGAAAAGCGCGACACGCTCAAGGCTTGGACGATCCTGCTGGCCTTGATCGCGTTTTCGCTGTCGCTGGCGGGCACATTCCTGGTGCGGTCAGGCGTGCTGACATCGGTGCATGCTTTCGCCGTCGATCCGGAACGCGGTGTCTTCATTCTCGGCATCCTGATCCTGGTGATTGGCGGCTCGTTGACGCTGTACGGTCTGCGCGCCGGCCAGCTCAAACCGACCGGCGTGTTTGCCGAAGTCAGCCGCGAGAGCACGCTTCTGGTCAACAATCTCTTCCTCGCCGCCGCATGTGCTCTGGTTTTCTTCGGCACTTTCTATCCGCTCTTCATCACCACCGTCTCCGATGAGACGATCTCGATCGGGGCGCCATTTTATCACGCCACCTTCATCCCGATGATGGCGGTGTTATTCCTGCTGGTCCCGGTCAGCGTCATGCTGGCCTGGAAGCGTGGCAAGCTTGGTCCGATTGCCAAAAAGCTGACACCAGCCTTCATCGCCGCGATCGCCGCCGGCCTGATCGCTTTGTGGGTTGCCGAACGCGAAGCGATTGCCGGTGCGATCGGTACCGCGCTGGCCGTCTGGGTCGGGCTGGGGGTATTGCTCGATCTCAAATCGCGCGTGAAATTGTTTGAGATCGATTTCGCCGCCAGCTGGGCCCGGGCCAAACGCCTGCCGGCCGGTGTCTGGGCGATGACGGTGGCGCATTTCGGGCTCGCCGTGCTGATCTTCGCGGTCACCGGCGTCAGCGCTTGGAAGGACGAAACCAGCGCTTTCCTGATGCCCGGCCAGTCGCTGGAACTGGATGGTTATTCGATTGAACTGGTCGATGTCGTGCGCAGCGACCGCGAAAACTTCGTCTCTCAAGCCGGCACGCTGGCGGTTTCGCGAAATGGCCGCGAACTCGGTCAGATGATCGCTGAACGGCGCTTCTACCCTGTGCGCGAAATGACGACCACGGAATCGGCGATCCGCACCCGGCTCGACGGCGACCTCTACGCCACCATTGGTGAGGGCATTGAGGGGCGCGGTTGGCCGGTTCATGCCTATCTCTACCCGCTGGCGATCTGGCTGTGGATCGGTTCGGCCCTGTTGGCGCTTGGCGGACTCCTGGCGATCGGTGATCGCGGCCGGCGGGCGCTCTCAGCGCGTATTCCGGCAGCGCGCAAACCGGCGCCGTCCTACGAAGGGGGGATGGGATGATGGGACGCTGGCTCGCCTTTATCCCGCTGGTCGTGTTCGCCGTGATGGCGTTGTATTTCGGCATGGGGCTGCGCGAAGATCCCAGCGCGATCCCGTCGCAATTGATCGACGAACCTTTGCCGGCCTTTGATCTGGCCCCGGTTGCCGGTAGCGAGCAGGGCCTGTCGAATGCCGATCTGGCCGGGCATGTCAGTCTGGTCAATGTGTTCGGGTCCTGGTGTCCGCCGTGTGCGATTGAACACCCGATGTTGATGCAGATTGCCCGCAGCGGCGTCGTGCCGATCTATGGCGTTGATTGGCGCGACACGCCCGAGGCCGGTGCCGCTTGGCTGGCGCGTCATGGCAATCCCTATACCGCCGTCGGTCTCGACCCGGAGAGCCATCTGGCGATTGATCTGGGCATAACCGGCGCGCCGGAAAGCTTCCTGGTCGATGCCGCGGGGCGCGTGCGCTACCGCCATGTCGGTATGATCACTCAAGCGGATTGGACCGAGACGATCCTGCCCCTGATCCGGGAGCTGGACGCCTCATGATGCGCGCTCTGATCGCCTGCCTCGCTCTCGCTTTGGCTCTGACATCTGCCGCCTTGGCCGCGCCATCGCCGGACGAGGCTTTTGCCGATGCCGCGACGGAACACCGGGCGCGCGGGCTCTACACACAATTGCGCTGCGTCGTCTGCCAAAGCCAGAGCATTGACGAATCCGGCGCGTCGCTGGCGCAGGACATGCGCATCGTCGTGCGCGAACGCCTCGTCGCTGGCGATACCGACGCTGAAATTCTCGACTATATGCAGGCGCGCTATGGCGATTACGTGCTGATGCTGCCGCCCTTGCAAGCCAATACGCTGGTACTTTGGGGCTTGCCGTTTTTCATTCTGCTGCTGGGCGGTGTGTTGATCGTCGTCTATGTCCGGCGTCAGGCCCGCGGGCTGGCGTCCGAGCTGAGCCCGGAAGAAGAGGCCGAACTGGCCGCCCTGATGGATGAGGAGGGCCAGTAATGCTGTGGATCCTGATTGCCGTAATGGCCAGCCTGACCGTCGCTGCTCTGGTGCTGCCCTTCATGCGCCGCAAGACGGAGACCGAGGATGACGGGCTGGGTGCCTTCGCGGGCCAGCTCGAGGAATTGAAGCGCGACGGCGAACTCGGCCTGATCGCCCCCGACGAAGTGCGCGCAGCTGAGATCGACATCAAGCGCCGCCTGCTGGCGGCGTCCGGGCAGGCCGACACTGAGGAACGGCCGAGCCCGCTGCTGCGCCAAGTGGCGATCATCGCCTGTGGGCTTGGCGGCATGGCGGCGGTCGCGATCTATATGATGGTCGGCACGCCGCAGCCGCTGGTCGCAGACGAGCCGGCGCCAGTTGAGGTCTCGGCCGAGATGCGCGATGTGCTCGACCAGGTCGAAGCCCTGGCGGCGCAGATGGCGGCGAATCCCGGCGACGCCCAAGGCTGGGCCGTGCTCGGCCAAGCCTATCTCAGCCTTGGCCGCTATAGCGAGGCAGCCAATGCCTTCGATCAGGCGATCAACATTGTGCCGGACTCGGCCTTCCTGTTCGCCTCGCTCGGTCAAGCGCTCTTGTTTGATGCGAATGGTACGATGACGCCGGCGGCGCGTGAAGCCTTTGCCCGTGCCCTCGATGTCGATCCAACGGATGTGCGGGCGCGCTTCTTCATGGCTGAGGCGCTGTATCAATCGGGTGAGACCGAGGCGGCGATTGCGGCTTGGCAGGCTCTATTGGCCGGGGCGCCGCCGGATGCCGCCTATCGCGGCATGATCGAGGCGAGGCTGGCCGCGCTCACGCCTCAAGCGGAAACCCACGAGCCGGAATAGGGCCCTTGCGAGTGAGTTAGGGGCGGGGTGAATACTGAACAGCCGACTGTGTCAGTTAAGATCGCGGTCCTGAAAATTCTGCACCGGACGTGCCCCATCGTCGCGCACCCAGCTGACGAACATTTCGAGTTGCCGGTCGGCTTCAATCTGGACTTGGTCGGGTAGCTGTGTCGCATTTGCGATCTGATCGCGGACCGTCGCAGGGCAGGCCATGGCAATCATCCAGGCCCCCGCGACCGCTGCGAGCACATATATACCGTTTTTCATCAACGCCTCCCCAGCCGTGACTCACCACAGGTGATGCATTACAGAACCTTAATATTGCTGGCCGGTCCATCCCGAGGATCGATAAAACGGTCGGTTTTTCACGATATATCGGATCGGAAAGCGGGTTTTCGACGATGATCGACCGGTCAAACGCCGGAGAGCGGCGCGGGCGTGCAATCGCAACCGGTCATAAAAGATTGCAATACCGCCAGCTCTGGCTTTGGAAATGCGAAAGACTGTCGCTATAACGTGCGCGGCAAACAGGCCCGATTCGGGTGAATCGAAGCCAATCTTCCAGATGGATGCTCGATGCCGACAGAACAGAACAAGCGCGATGCATCGGACCAAACGGACGCGCACCGGGCGATTCTCGATCTGGTTCGCTTGGGCACGGTCGGCGAGTCCGACCATGACCGCGCAATCGGCGAAATTCTGCAACGTCTCAAGACCTATTTTGATCTGCCGCGCGTCGCCGTCTGCCTGATTGATTCCGGGCTCTATTCCGTCAAATGCCTGATCGATGATACCGACGTCTATCATGTCGGTGATGTGCTGCCATTGGCCGGCAGTTGGTGCGAGCAAGTAGTTGCGCAGAGCCAATCCGTTCTGGCCGTATGCCGACAGGAGGGGGATTTTTCAACCTATCCCGGATTGCTCACCGGCAATGCGCTGACATATGCCGGCGCACCGATCAGGGTGGGAGGACAATTTCTGGGCACACTGAATGTGACGGCGTCCGAGGCTCGAAGTGTTGCCTTCGACGCGGGCGATGGGGAGGTGTTGGATGTGGCGGCGGCCCTGGTCGGGCATCATCTTTCACTGCAACGCGCCGAACAGCGTTTTGAACTGGCCATGCGCGGTTCAAGTGTCGGCTTTTGGGAGTGGGATGTGCGCACGGACGCCATTTTCTGGTCGCCACGTTACCTGGAGATACTGGACCTCGATGGCAAGGATGTGGATCGTACGATCCAGGGGTTTCAGGCCCGGCAACACCCCGATGATCGTGCGCGAATTGCCGAAGCGATTCAGGCGCATCTTGAGCGCCGTGAGCCGTATGACATCGAATACAGGCTGCGCCGGCAGGATGGTGACTATATCTGGGTTCATGCCCGCGGTCAGGCGGATTGGGATTCATTCGGTGTGCCGCAACGTATGGCTGGCTCGGTCGACGATATCACCTCCCGGAAGTTGGCCGACAGCGCGCTGTTGAAGAGCGAAGAACGCTATGAGCTCGCGGTCAAGGGAACCGGCGTTGGCATTTGGGATTGGGATGTCGCGTCAGGGGAAGTGTTCTGGTCCGACCAGTTATTGAGCATGTTGGGGGATGGTGACTCGCAGCCCCGCCAATCGATCGAGAGTTTTGGTGAACGGATCCACGAAGAGGATCGCCCGGCCGTGATGGCGCTGCTGCAAAGCCATTTGGACGGAAAAGCTGATTACAGGATCGAATATCGCACCCGCCTTCCCAATGGGCAGACGATCTGGGTGCATACGCGTGGTCAGGCCGCTTGGGACGCTGCGGGCCAGCCTGTGCGCATGGCAGGCTCGTGTCACGACATCACCGCTCGCAAGACCGCCGAATTGCAAATTCAACAACAGGGCGAGGAGTTGCAGCGGACCAATCGGGAGCTGGAACAATTCGCCGCCATCGCGTCGCATGACCTGCAAGAACCCCTGCGCAAGATTTCCAGCTTCGGCGCCCTGCTGACGCGCGACTATTCCGACCGGCTTGATGATCGTGGCCGGGTGCTGATCGACCGCATGGTTGATGGTGCCCAGCGGCTAAGGCAACTGGTTCAGGACCTGCTGGGCTATTCGCGGTCATCCAATGATGCGATGAAAATTGACGAGGTTCCGCTCGCAGCCCTGATCGCGGAAGTCAGCAATGATTTCGAGGTTGTGATCGGCGAAATCGGCGCCGTCATCGAGTGTGAGAGCGATGCGGTGCTGCTCGGCGACCGCGTGATGTTGCACCAGCTGTTCCAGAATCTATTGAGCAATGCGCTGAAATATCGCAGCGATGCAGCGCCACATATCCGCATCTTCGCCGACCGGTTGGACGAGAGCGCCTGTTGGCGTCTGCGCGTCGAGGACAATGGAATTGGCTTTTCGAGTCGCCACGCAAAACGGGTGTTTGAAATCTTCAAGCGCTTGCATCCGCGCGACCAATATCCGGGCACCGGGATCGGGCTCGCCCTGTGTCAGCGTGTGGCCGAACGCCATGGTGGCCGAATCTGGGCCGAGAGCGAGCCCGGCCAGGGCACGCGTATCCAGATCGACTGGCCATTCGCGCCCGGCGATGGCCTGGCGGCGGTACAGACGAAACCAGCCGGACCTGCCGATGGTAAATAATGATGTGCCTGATGCAGTGAGATGATCGACATTTCGCCGCGACGGCCCCATCTTTCTCGCAACCACGATCCAACAATGAGTCTGACCCTATGAAGCTTGATAACGCTGCCATGACGCGATCCATGGCGATTGTCCGAACATGGGGCACGCTCAACTGGGCCAGTGTTTTTTCGGTTATTCTCTATCCCGTTCTGGGGCTTGCGCTGTTGGTGACGATGGTCGTGCTCGGCCTGGCACTTGACGGTTTGACCCTGCGCTGGTGGTACGCACCGCTCGGCCTCGGGGTCATGGCGGCAACGATTTTCCTCTGCAATATGGGAATCGGTCCCCTGCACCGGATCTGGCAGCACCGTGCCGGCGAGATCAAATGGCCGGCCCAGGTGATCTTCATGTTCAATTGCATTCTCGCCATGCAGGGATCGTTGAAAGACTGGGTCAATTACCATTCCCAGCATCACCGCTTCGCGGATAATCCTGGTGATCCGCATAATCCGCTCGAGAGCAAGGTTTGGGCCTGGATGGGCTGGATTTTGTGGCGCGACGCGGCTGATCTGGAACGCCCGATGCCGATGTGGCTGAAGGAGAACAAGGTCGTGCTGTTCGCCGACCGTTTTCACATCTCGCTCTCGCTGGTGATGCATTTCCTGGTTCCGGCGCTGATCTACCTCGCCGTGGCCCTGAGCGGTGGCTCCCTGATCTTGCTCGCCTTGCTGCATGCCTGCGTCATTATCGGCCGCGGCATCCAGTTCCACGCCACCACGCTGGGCGTGAATGTGTTCGGCCATATGGATACGCCAAAATGGGTCGATTATCTGCTGGCGCTGCTGACCGGCGGCGAAGCCCTGCACGATCATCATCATGAATTTCCGCGCAGCGCGCTGCATTTGCCCAAGCGTGGGATCTGGAACCGGATTGTCGATTATAACGGCACCATGTTGCTGGTGCTGCGCCGGCTTGGACTGGCAAAGAATCTGGAGATCGCACCGCAATTCGCGTGACGCGTCTGCAGCTTGCAAATCTTTGAGCCCCGGCAAGCCTGCCGGGGCTTTTGTTTGTCCGCCACGCACCCAGTGAATACGCGATGGCTCGCCGGTGTGCCCAAGCCGGGCATGCGTTTTCGTTCAACTGACCCGATCAAGCTCGATTTCTGCCCCGGCATCGCTTAAGCTATGGGGCACGTCTTGCGAGCTCCTAGCCTGGCCTTATGTCGGCCGGATCGGGCTGAGACGCGGGTTTCTGCCCCCGAACCGAATTTGCATCCCGTATATGCGAAAACGGAAGTTGAGCCCTGCTGCGTTGGCGCTGACTTTTAACTGAAAAGGCCATTTTGAAGCATGGACCGAGTGGCCGTTCGACGTTAGCGTCTGGGTAGAAGTATCATACCGAATGTTCGATTACGAGAACAGCTTGCGACAGATTGGGGAGATAAATGCCGGATCTTGAAACTTTCCGTGCCGAGACCTGCGCTTGGCTTGAAGCCAATTGCCCGGCCGAAATGCGCCGTCCGATGAAGGATGAAAGCGATGCCGTTTGGGGTGGGCGCAATCCGGTCTTCCAGTCGGAGGCACAAAAAACCTGGCTTGACCGCATGGCCGCCAAGGGCTGGACCGTGCCGGAATGGCCGACGGCTTATGGCGGCGGCGGTTTGTCCAAAGCCGAGGCCAAGGTTTTGCGCGAAGAAATGGGACGCATCAAGGCGCGCTCGCCCTTGCTTTCCTTCGGCATCTGGATGCTCGGGCCAGCGCTTTTGAAATACGGCAATGAAGAGCAAAAGCTCGAACATCTTCCCAAGATCGCCCGCGGCGAGATCCGCTGGGCCCAGGGTTACTCGGAGCCCAATGCCGGCTCGGACCTCGCCGCCTTGATGACAAGATGCGAAGATCAGGGCGATCATTACCTGGTCAATGGTCAGAAAATCTGGACCTCTTATGCCGATCAGGCCGACTGGATTTTCGTGCTGGTCCGCACCGATTTTGCCGCCAAGAAGCATGAGGGTATCAGCTTCATCCTCGTCGACATGGATCAGGCCGGTGTCACCACCAAGCCGATCAAGTTGATCTCTGGCAAATCGCCCTTCTGCGAGACTTTCTTCGATGATGCCCGCGCCGAGAAGAAAAACCTCGTCGGCGATCTCAACAAGGGTTGGACGATCGCCAAATACTTGCTCACCCATGAGCGTGAAATGATTGGTGGCACCGGAGCCGGATCCGGTGCGATGCGGCCGATGGGTGATGTCGCGATCCAGCAGGTCGGTCTCAATGAGCATGGCCAACTGGCCGATCCGATCCTGCGCACGGATGTCGCACGGGCCGAGATCGATGGTCTGGCCTTCCTGTCGACGTTGGAGCGCGTCACCGAAGAGGCCAAGTCGGGCCAGGGCGTCGGCGCCAATTCCTCCATGCTGAAATATTACGGCACCGAGCTGAACAAGCGCCGCCTCGAATTGATGATGGATGGCTCTGGCCATGACGCTCTGGAATGGGATGGTGATGGCGATGTGGCGCGGCACTGGTTGCGCACCAAGGCCAATTCGATCGAGGGCGGAACCTCCGAGGTCCAGCTCAACATCATTTCCAAACGCATTCTCGACCTGCCGAGCGCCTGAGGAGACATCACATGGCAATGCTGCTGAACGAAGAACAAGGCATGCTCAAGGATGCCGCCAAGGGCTATCTCAAGACATCGGCGCCGATCAGCCAATTGCGCAAATTGCGCGATATCGACAGTGCCGACGGCTTCGACCGCAAGAGCTGGAAGGACATGGCCGAGATGGGCTGGGCCAGCGTGCTCGTGCCCGAGGAACATGGCGGCGTTGCCATGGGCCATGTCGCCGCCGGCGTCATCGCTGAGGAAATGGGCCGCACGCTGACGGCCTCGCCCTTCCTGTCGACCGGTATCATGGGCGCTACTGCCTTGTCGCGCTTCGGCAGTGAGGCGCAGAAGGCTGAGTTCCTGCCACGTCTGGCGGCAGGCGAGTTTCTCACCGCTTTGGCAGTCGACGAGACCCACAAACATAACCCGTCGAATGTGGCCACGACGGCACAGCGTTCCGGGAACGGTTTCAGGCTCGATGGTAGCAAGACCTTTATCGCCGATGGCCATGTCGCCGATATGTTGATCGTCTCGGCTCGTACCGCCGGTGCTGAGGGTGAGGCTGACGGCGTCACGCTTTTCCTGGTGCCCCGCGAAGCGGCAGGCGTCTCGGTTGAACGCGCCTCGATGATCGATAGCCGCAATTCGGCAGCGATCACGCTGGAAGGCGTCGAAGTCACCGCCGACGCCGTGCTCGGTGAAGTCGATGGCGGCTATACGGCGCTGGAAGCGGTGCTTGATGCCGGCCGTGCCGGTCTGGCAGCGGAAATGTCGGGCTCGGCGCAGGAATGCCTGGCTCAGACATTGGGCTATCTGCGCGAGCGCAAGCAGTTCGGCGAGATTATCGGCACCTATCAGGCGCTTCAGCATCGCGCTGCGCATCTCTATACCGAGATTGAACTCGGCAAATCCATCGTCCTCAAGGCTTTGCAGACGCTGGACTTAGCGCCCGACCATGCGGCGATGATGGTTTCGGCCGCGAAGTCGAAACTGGGTCAGGTCGCCCAGCTCTCGGCGCGTGAGGCGATCCAGATGCATGGCGGTATCGGCATGACGGACGAATACGATATCGGCTTCTTCATCAAGCGAGTCCGTGTCGCTGAAGCGCTGTATGGTGATGCCAATTACCACACCGACAAATTCGCGCGTTTGCGCAAATACTAGCTTAGCCACGGTCGGGAGGCCCAGCATGGATTATACGGGAAAAGTGGTCGCGATCACGGGCGGTGCCCGCGGGATTGGCTTGGCCATGGCGCAGGCCTTTTATGATCGCGGTGCGAAAATCGCGCTCGCCGATCTGGAGGGAGCTGAGGAGGCCGCCAAGGCATTCGGCGGCTATGGCGCCCGGGTTGATGTCACCAAGGAGGCCGATATTGCGGCCTTTCTCATCCAGACCGAAACCCGTCTTGGGCCGGTCGATGTCTATGTCTCCAATGCCGGTATTTTGCGCACCGACGAACCGAGCTGGGATGCGGCCGGGGCTAATGACAAGGCTTGGCATGACAGTTTCGAGGTCAATGTGATGGGCGCTGTTCGCGGCGCGCGTCAGGTCTGGCCACGGATGAAACCGCGTGGCGGCGGCGTCTTCGTGCTCGTCGCTTCGGCCGCCGGCCTGTTGGCCCAGATCGGCGCGTCCTCCTATACCGCCAGCAAGCACGCTGCTGTCTCTTTCGCTGAAAGCCTGGCTGTCGCGCATGGCGATGACGGTTTGCAGGTTGTTTGTGTTTGCCCGCAAGCCGTCCGCACCGCCATGCTCGGCGGCAGCGAGGATGGCGGCATCGCCGGCGCTGATGGCATTGTCGAGCCATCCCAAGTGGCCGACGCCATGCTGGCGGCAATCGAAAACAAGCATTTCCTCGCCTTCCCGCACCCGAAAGTCGCTGAATACGAAGCGTTGCGGGCGACTCAGCGCGATCGCTGGCTCGGCGGAATGCGGAAATTTCGCCGCATGATGATGGGTGATCGCGGCCGCCCGGTTTAGACTGAAACTACGACAAGCGCAGCGCACAAGAACCAGACAATCACGGGAGAGAGACGATGGATTTGGGTATTTCCGAGCGGGTCAGGCCGCTGATCGAGCAGGTTCGCGCCATGGTGCGCGACGAGGTCCTGCCGCTCGAGGAGGAATATCACACCGAGGTCGGCAAGGCGCCGGGCGGCGATCGTTTCGTCTTCACTGAGCGCCAGATCGAGATCCGTGAGACCTTGAAAGCCAAGGCGCGCGAGCGCGGGCTGTGGAATTTCTGGCTGACCGGATCTGACCGGGGCTATGGCCTGTCGACGCTGGAATATGCCTATCTCGCCGAAGAGATGGGTTGGTCCTTCCTGGCGCCGGAAGTGTTCAATTGCTCCGCTCCGGATACGGGCAATATGGAAGTGATCGAGCGCTATGGCTCAACCGCGCAAAAGACGCGCTGGCTGAGCGATCTGCTCGAAGGCAAGAAGCGCTCGGCCTATCTGATGACCGAGCCGGATGTCGCCTCGTCCGACGCGACCAATATTGCCTTCTCCGCCGTTCTCGAGGGCGATGAGTGGGTCCTCAACGGCGAGAAATACTGGGCCTCTGGTGCTGGCGATCCACGCTGTGCCGTCTATGTGTTGATGGCACGGACCGAAGGCGAGGATGCGCCGCGCCACGGCCGTCATTCGCAATTCCTGGTCGATGCCGCCACGCCGGGAATCGAGCTGTTGCGTCCGATGACGGTGTTTGGTCATGACGACGCACCACACGGCCATATGCATATACGTTTCTCCAATGTGCGCGTGCCCAAGGATACGATCATCCTCGGTCGTGGCCGCGGCTTCGAGATTTCCCAAGGCCGACTTGGACCTGGCCGCATCCATCACTGCATGCGCGCCATCGGCCAGTCCGAGCGGGCCCTGGAACTGATGTGCCGCCGCGCCGTCTCGCGTACCGCCTTCGGTCAGAAACTGGCCAAGCTGGGTGCCAATAAAGACATCATCGCCGAACGCCGCATGGCGATCGAACAGGCGCGTCTCTTGTGTCTGAAAGCCGCTTGGATGATGGATCAGGGCGATGCCCGCGCGGCCGCGCCCTACATCTCACAGATCAAGGTTATCGCCCCGCGCGTGGCGCTGGAGACGGTTGACGAGGCGATGCAAATGCATGGCGGTACCGGTGTGTCGCAGGATACGCCGCTGGCCAGTATGTGGGTCGGTCTGCGCACCTTGCGTTTTGCCGACGGCCCCGATGCCGTGCATCGCATGGTGATCGCCCGCCAAGAGCTCAAACGGTACGTCAACGAGGCGATGGAGGGCTGAATGGCGGATCGCAAACCGGCACCCTCGCGGGACCAGGTCGACAAGGTCGTCGAATTCATCGTCGCCAATGAACCGCTCTTCGCCGTCGGTGAGATTGAGAATTTCGGCGTCCGGCAATGCGGCTATGTCAATGCGCCGCCGGATCTGCGCTTTCTCATGGCCGCAGCGATGGAGTTCAAGGACAGGACCGCGATCGTGTTCGAGGACCAGCGCTGGACCTATGGCGAGCTGATCGGCAAGGCGGTTGCGTTGGCCAATGGCCTGATCGAGCGTCATGGCGTCACGCCGGGCACGCGCGTCGTGCTGGCGATGCGTAATTGTCCCGAATGGGCTGCCTGCTTCCTGGGCATTATCGCTGCGGGCGGCGTCGTGGTGCCGATGAATGGCTGGTGGACCAGTGAGGAGGTTGGTTTTGGCCTGCGCGATTGCGGCGCCAAGGTCGTCATCGCCGGTGCGCGTCAGGCCGAGCGCATGCTGCCACATCGTGACACGCTGGGTCTGACCCTGATCGGTGTCCGCGAGGGGCTGGAGGGCTGCACCGACACATTCGAT